>CAYMRG010000094.1:0-12446 GCA_964392555.1 uncultured candidatus Brocadiaceae bacterium | reverse complement strand
GGCAACCCGAAGACCGGCACGTTCCGCCAGCTGAAGAACAACGAGTGGGGCAACCTGACGATCATGGGCTCGGGCTACATCTCCGAGAACCAGATCGGCACCAACACGCCGGCCCCGTCGGCCAGCAACTACGCCGACATGGAAGGCCTGACGCCGGCGATCACCTCGCTGAACGACTATGGCGGCGGCAACGACAACGACGACAGCGGCAGCCTCAGCCACATCTCGCTGCGCTACGGCGGCCGCACGGTCGCGGTCGGCGTCGAGCTGAACGGCCTGTCGATGGGCGGCATCGGTCGCAACACCGAGGTCAACCACATCGAGATCCTCAACAACCTCGACGACGGCATCGAGACCTGGGGCGGCACCGTCAACTACAAGTACCTCAGCATCTGGAACGTCGGCGACGACAACTTCGACATCGACCAGGGCTGGCGCGGCAAGGCGCAGTTCGGCCTGATCGTCCAGGGCTACAGCGGCGCGGGCTCGCAGGGCTCGGGCTTCGGTGACAACGCGATCGAGATCGACGGCGCCGAGCTGGCCGACTACCAGCCGACCACGACGGCCGCGATCTACAACTTCACCGTCATCGGTGCGCCGCACCCGACCAACGGCTCGAGCGGTGGTGACCACCTGACGGCCTGGCGCGACGACGCGAACGTGCAGTTCCGCAACTGCATCTTCATGGACGCCGGCGACGAGTGCATCAAGAACGACGTCTCGGACTTCGAGAACGGCAACACCGGCTACGGCCTCAACGGCACGCTCGACTTCGCGACGCGCTGGACGACCGCCTACTCGGTCACCTCGCCGGTCAACCCGTTCGCCAACCCGGCCACGGCCTACACGGCCCAGGTCGACGGCAACCTGATCGACTTCCGCGACAACGTCTTCTTCAACAACCTCCGCTCGACGGCCTACACCGAGGCCAACGCCCGCTCGGTCTTCACCGGCGGCAGCGGCACCAACAACGCCAACAACATCCAGGCGACGGCCTCGCCGATCACCCAGATCACGCGCGGTGCGTCGGCCACGCCGAACGGCATCAACACGACCTCGCCGGTCACGTTCCTGGATCCGACCCCGGCCAATGACGCGCTGACGGCCGTCGGCTTCGCGCCGAACGATGGCTTCTTCACCTCGGCCCGCTTCCGCGGCGCGTTCCCGCGCGGCAACAACTGGCTCGCCGGTTGGACCGCCGTCGCCGCCTACGGCATGACGCCGAACACGAAGGCCAACACGTTCCTCGACACGTTCCGCAGCGGCGCGAGCGGCGTCCCGGTCCACTACACCGTCGGCACCTGGGCGGCCGGCACGTCGGTCACGCTCGCCTGCGACAACGTCGGTGACCTGGGCGGCGGCCTGAACGTCGGCGTCCTGGTGTTCGGCGGCTTCCCGATCAACGTCCCGATCTTCGGCGGCACGCTGGTGCCGAGCCCGGACGTCATCAACGTGATCACCGGCGCCGGTGGCACGCTCTCGCTCCCGTCCTTCACGATGCCGTCGGGCCTGACGGGCCAGACGTTCTACACGCAGTGGGCGACGTTCGACCTCGGCGTGCCGACGGGCGAGTTCGCGTTCTCGAATGCGCAGTCGCACCTGCTGCCCTGATCCGAACGGGTAGTCCGACCCACGCACGCGGCAGGCGGGCAGCACGGGTTGCTGCCGCCTGCCTGCGCGCGTTACCGACCCCTGCCTCGCTTCCGACGATGAAGACGTCCCCTGCTCTGCCTTGCGGCCTCCTTCTCGGCCTGTTGGTCGCTTCCACACACGGCGCGCTCGCCGCGCAGCAGCCGCCGACGACGGCGGTGCAGCCCGCGCTGGCGCCGTACCGGCTCGACCTGCTGCGCACCGCGTTCGACGCGGCGTCGGCGTTCCCGCTGCAGCCGCACGGCAAGAACCGTTCGCGCGCGCAGGAGGAAGTCGTGGTGGCGTGCTTCGCGCTGGCGCAGCCCGACCTCGCGGTGGCGTTCGCGCGCGACATCGCCGACTGGCGGCGCGGCGTCGCCTATGCCGACTATGCGTGGCACGTGGCGAAGCGCGGCGACGAGGCCGGCGCGCGCCGCTACCTCGACCTCGCCGAGCAGATCGTCGTCGCGGCGAGCAAGGACGAGAACGCGCAGCAGTGGCGCGCCGACCTGGTCGCGATCAAGATGGCGCGCGCCTGGCGCCTGCTCGGTGATGCCGAGCGCGCCGCGACGCTGGTCGCGTCGGTCGATGCGACGTCGGCCAACGCGGTCGATGCCGGCTGGGCGGCGACCGAGGCCGAACGGGTCGACGCGTTGCCGCCGGCGGCGATCGCCGACGAGCTGCAGGCGTTCGACGCCGGCTTCGCGCGCCTGACGCTCGGCCGGCAGCAGGCGACGCTCGTCCAGCTCGTTCGCCTCTACGGCCGCGCCGACCTCGCGGCACCGCTGCGCGCCGAGGTCGCCCGGCGCGTCGAACACACGCCGATCGCCCTGCCCGGCGCGATCCACCTCGACGCGCTCGCGGGCCTCGCCGAGGCAGATCTGGCGCGCGGCGCGGCAGCCGCGGCGCTGCCGCACATCGCCGCGATGCGGGCCGAGCTGGCCAGGCTGAACCTGCGTGCCGAGGACCTGCTGCCGGTCGCCGCGCGGATCGCCGAGCTGACCGCCCGCGCGGGGGACCGGGCGACGGCACAGGCCGATCTCGACGCCGCCAAGGCGCGGTTCGACCGGTCGCACGACGACATCGTCGACATCTACCGCGCGCGCGCGCTGCGGCCGCTCGCGCTCGTCGCCCACGCGCTCGGCGACCGCGCGCGGACCATCGCGCTGCTGCAGCAGGCGCTCGACGAGGGCGTCGCGAACCCCAACTCGCGGCCGCGCACCGACGACCTGGTCGCGACCTGCGTGCTGATGGCGAAGGCCGACATCGAGCCGACGCCGGAGCTTTGGACGCGCATCCGCACCATCGCCGGAGGAATGGGCGAACCGTGGTGAGCCAGCGCCTGTTGTTCGGCCTCTCGGCCGTCGTCACCGTCGGCGCGTTCGCGACCGCCCAGCAGGCGGGCTCGCTGCGCGGCACCGTCCACGACCAGGACTTCGCGTCGCCGCTGCCCGGCGCGACCGTGCGCATCGTCGACCTCGGCGTCGAGACGCAGACCGGCGATCTCGGCACCTTCGTCTTCAACCAGGTCAAACCGGGCAAGTACACCGTCGTCGTCGCCAAGGACGGCTACGTCCGCAAGGTCAAGGCCGACCTGATCGTGGCCGCCGGGCAGATGACCGAGGTGCGCTTCGACCTGGTCGGCGACTTCACCGATCTCGAGGACGTCGTCGTCAAGCAGGAGATCGAGCTCGGCGTCACGACCGAGGCGGCGCTGCTCGAGCTGCGGCTCGAGAGCCCCGCGCTGATGGACTCGATCGGCGCCGACCTGATGAGCAAGTCGGGCGCCAGCGACGCCGCGGACGCGGTGCGCCTGGTCGCCGGCGCGAGCGTGCAGGACGGCAAGTCGGCGGTCATCCGCGGCCTGCCCGATCGCTACGTCAGCTCGCAGATCAACGGCGTGCGCCTGCCGAGCGCCGACGAAGACAAGCGCGCCGTCGAGCTCGACCAGTTCCCGGCGGAGGTGATCGCCAACCTGCAGGTCAGCAAGACCTTCACGCCGGACCAGCAGGGCGACGCATCGGGCGGCGCGGTCAACGTGCTGCTGCGCGGCGTGCCGGAGGATCCGCTGTTCTTCAAGTGGAAGGTCGGCACCGCGCACAACCGCCAGGTAACCGGCCGCAGCGACTTCCTGACCTACGACGGCGGCGGCGTGCACACCTGGGGCAAGTCGGGCGACGAGCGCTCGGTCCAGGAGGTCGGCGAGAACTGGACCGGTGCGGTCGGCGTCGACTCCGCGGAGGCTCCCGTCGACTACAAGTGGGCGTTGTCGACCGGCGGCAGCTTCGACGTCGGCAAGGGCTGGCGCGCCGGCGGCTTCGCCAACCTGTTCTACGACCGCGACAGCAGCTTCTACCGCGGCGGTCGCGACGACTCGCTGTGGGCGCTGCAGCTCGGCGATCCGCTGACGCCGCAGTTCAGCCAGGGCTCGCCGACGCAGGGCGAGTTCTTCACGTCGTTGCTCGACGTCTCGCGCAGCCGGCAGACGGTGCAGTGGGGCGGCCTGGGCACGATCGGCGTCGCCAGCGAACACCACGCCGTCACGCTCGCCTACCTGTTCACGCAGTCCGCCGAGGACAAGGTGACGCTGGCCGAGGACACGCGCGGCAAGGAGTACTACTTCCCCGGGCACGATCCGAACGATCCGAACTCGCCCGGCAGCGAGGACTACCTCGCGGCGCCGTACCTGCGCCTGCAGACGCTCGAGTACACCGAGCGCAAGACGGGCACGCTGCAGCTCAACGGCCACCACGAGTTCCCGATCGGCGCCGCCGGGCCGCTGCAGGGCGCGGAGCTGGACTGGACGCTCGCCAAGAGCGGCGCCAAGCGCGACCAGCCCGACAAGCGGCAGTTCGCCTCGAGCTGGATCCCGACCGGCACCTACCTGCAGTTCAAGCCGGCGGCGCAGTTCACGCTCGGCAACCTGCAGAGGATCTGGAAGAAGATCGACGAGGAGAGCGAGCAGGGCACGCTCGGACTGAAGCTGCCGTTCACGTCGTGGGCCGACGAGCAGGGCTACCTGAAGCTCGGCCTGTTCCACGACCACGTGCGGCGCCGCTTCGACCAGGACAGCTTCAGCAACTTCAACGATCCGGCGTTCTACGCCGGCCAGTGGGACCAGCTCGACTGGAGCCAGGTCTGGAACTTCCAGGACCACGCGATCACCGCCAGCGAGGCGGACATCGACTACCGCGGTTCGCAGACGCTGTCGGCGTCGTACGGCATGCTCGACCTGCCGCTGGCGAAGGGCCTGCACGCGATCGGCGGCGTCCGCTTCGAGCACACGCAGCTGCGGATCGTCAACTTCGCCGAGCCCGACGCGGTGTGGGTGCCACCCGGTCAGTTCGGCACGGCCGACCTGCAGCCGGGCGACGCCGACGTCGACTTCGCGCAGCGCGACGTGCTGCCGTCGCTGGCGCTGGTCTACGAGCCGGTCGCCGGCGTGACGCTGCGCGCCGCCTACAGCGAGACGGTCGCGCGGCAGACGTTCAAGGAGATCACGCCGATCGCGCAGCAGGAGTACCTCGGTGGCCCGATCTTCCTCGGCAATCCCGAGCTGAAGATGAGCTCGATCGCCAACTACGACCTGCGCGTCGACTACTCGCCGTACCGCGGCGGGCTGCTGTCGGCGTCGTACTTCGAGAAGCACATCGACGATCCGATCGAGTACATCGAGAAGCTCGGCAACTTCTCGTTCACGACCGCGGTCAACTACCCGTCGGGCACGCTGACCGGCTACGAGCTCGAGGCGCGCCAGGAACTCGGCGTCGTGCTGCCGGCACTCGACGGCCTGACGCTCGGCGCGAACTCGACGTGGATCGACGCGAGCGTGCGCCTGCCGAAGGAGGAGCTCGACCTGTTCGAGCAGGTCCACGGCGTCCGGCCGCGCGAGTCGCGCGACATGACCGCGGCACCCGACTACCTGATCAACGTCTTCCTGACCTACGACCTGGCGGCGACCGGCTCGTCGCTCGCGCTGTTCTACACGCGCCAGGGCGACACGCTGGTGACCGGCCCCGGACCCAGCAACGACTACTTCGTGCCGGCGACCTACGAACGCGCGTTCGGCACGCTGAACGCGACCTGGTCGCAGAGCCTCGGCAGCAACGTCCGCCTGTCGCTGGCCGCCAAGAACCTCACCGACGTGACCCACCGCGAGGTCTACCGCTCCGAGTTCAACCAGGGCGAGGCGCTGCGCCGGTCGTACAGCGAGGGCGTCGAGTTCTCGCTGACCATCGGTGGCGAAGTGACCTTCTGAACGACCGAACCCCTGCCGTTACCGACATGACCAACCGTTCCTGTGCGACGTTCCCGAGCCTGATCGATCCGCTGCCCGACGGGCGGCCCGACGACTGCCGTCCGTTCCTTCGCCATGTCGTGCGCGCCGCGGTGGCGGCCGCGCTGGCGTGCGCCGCTGCGCTGCCCGCGCAGGAGGCCGCCGCGAATCGCGTCGAGGCGACGCGCACCGCGCTGGCCAAGTGGGTGGACACCAACCGCCTGCTGTCGAAAGAGAAGCAGGACTGGGCGCTCGGCAAGGAGGCGCTGACGTCGCGCCTCGACGTGATGCAGCGCGAGATCGACGGCCTGAAGCAGCGCAACACCGAGGCCGAGGCCAGCATCGCGGCCACCGACCAGAAGCGCGGTGAGCTGCAGACCGAGAACGACGCGAAGAAGGCGAGCGAGCAGAAGCTCGTCGAACGCATCGCCGAGCTCGAGCGCCGCACGACCGCGCTGCTGCCGCGGCTGCCGGAGCCGCTGCGTCAGCTGGTGCAGCCGCTGAGCCAGCGTCTGCCGAAGGGCGACGAGGCAGCCAAGCTGTCGCTCGGCGAGCGCTACCAGAACGTGATCGGCATCCTCAACGAGGTCCAGAAGTGGAACCGCGAGGTCAAGATCGCGAGCGAGGTCCGCACGCTGCCGAACGGCACCAACCTCGAGGTCACGGTGCTCTACCTGGGCCTCGGCCAGGCGTGGTACGTCAGCGCCGACGGCAAGCACGCCGGCATCGGCGGCGCGACCGGTGATGCGTGGACCTGGCGCCCGGCCGACGAGCACGCCGCCGACGTCCTCGGCGCGATCGCGGTCTACCGCAGCGAGAAGCTCGCGAGCTTCGTCCGCCTGCCCATCCAGATCCAGTGAGCGAGGAGAACCGCACCATGCCACGCAACATCGTCCTTCCCGCCCTGCTGGCCGCGGCCTTCACCGTCGCCGCGCCGACGCAGAACCAAGGCAAGCCGGTCGACGCGACCGGTGGCACGCCGAGCGCCGGGACCCAGGCCAGGCCGTCGTTCGACGGCGCGGCCACCGACGTCGAACAGCAGCTCGCCAGGTCGCTCGCCGACCTCGCGGCGCTGCGCGACCAGGTGGCCGCCGAACAGGTGCCGCTGCAGAAGCGGCTGCGCGAACTCGAGACCGAGCTGCAGGACCTCCGCGCCGCGAACCAGCGTGTCACGCGCCAGCTCGACGGTCGGACGCTCGACCTCGGCAACCTGAAGACCGAACTCGAGCAGCGCCGCAGCCAGGCCAGCTACCTCAGCGACCTGCTCAGCGAGTACGGTCGCAACTTCGAGGTCCGCCTGCACATCACCGAGCTGCAGCGCTACCGCCCGGCGCTCGACGCGGCGCGCCTCGCGCACGAGAACCCGACGCTGCCGGCGGACGAGCTGTTCGCGGCCGAGGTCGGCGTCGTCGCGGCATCGCTGGACCGGCTCGAGGACGTCCTCGGCGGCGCGCGCTTCGCCGGCAAGGCGGTCGACGACGGTGGCCTGATCCGCACCGGCAAGTTCGCGCTGGTCGGTCCGATCGCGCTGTTCCGCTCGGACGACGGTCAGGTGGTCGGCACCGCCGAGCAGCGGCTCGGTTCGCTCGAACCGAAGGTCGCCCCGTTCCAGGCGCCGGAGAACGCCACGGCCGCCGCCCAGCTCGTCGAGGGCAAGGGCACCGAGCTGCCGTTCGACCCGACGCTCGGCAACGCGACCAAGGCCGAATCGATCCACGAGACCTGGTGGGAGCACGTCAACAAGGGCGGCCCGGTCATGGTCCCGATCTTCGTGCTGGCCGGCGCGGCGCTGCTGGTCGTGCTGTGCAAGTGGCTGTCGATGATGCTGGTGCGCCGGCCGTCGAAGCGTCAGCTCGGCGAGCTGCTGCAGTGCGTCGAGCGCGGCGATCGCGCCGCGGCCGTCGAGTTCGCGGCGACGCTGCCCGGACCGACCGGCGCGATGCTGCGCGCCGGCACCGACCACCTCGGCGAACCGCGCGAGCTGATCGAGGAGGTCATGTTCGAGCGCCTGCTGTCGACGCGCCTGAAGCTGAACTCGTGGCTGCCGTTCGTTTCGATCTGTGCGACCTCGGCGCCGCTGCTCGGCCTGCTCGGCACCGTGACCGGCATCATGGGCACGTTCTCGCTGATGACGGTCTACGGCACCGGTGACCCCAAGACGCTGTCGGGCGGCATCTCCGAGGCGCTGATCACGACCGAGTACGGCCTGATCGTCGCGATCCCGTCGCTGCTGCTGCACGCGTTCCTGTCGCGCCGCGCCCGCGCGATCGTCGACGACATGGAGAAGTCGGCGGTGATGTTCCTCAACCATGTCCGCACGGCCGCGATCGACGTCGAGACCGGCGTCGGGGCGGCATAGGCTGCCATGCTCGCTCTCGTGTTCGAAACCGACGGCGGCCTCGGCGTGGCGTTGGCCTCGCTGTGGCAGCAGGCCGTCGACATCTGGATCGCCGGCGGCTGGGCGATGATCCCGATCGCGCTCGTCGCGATGCTGGTGTTCGGCATCGGCATGAACGTCTGGCTGCGCCTGCGCGAGAAGCGCTTCACCGCCGTGCCGGAGAAGACCTGGCGGCTGTGGGTGAAGTACCCCGAGCACCGCGAAGGCCGGATCGGCGAGCTGATCGCCGAGGCGACCGCGGCGAAGACGCTCGAGGATTCGCAGGCCGTGTTCCGCGGGCTCCATGCCATCGAGATCGCGCCGTTCGTGCGCGACCTCAAGGTGATGCGCGTCTGCATCGCCGCGGCGCCGCTGTTCGGCCTGTTCGGCACCGTCACGGGCATGCTCGCGACGTTCGGCGCGCTGTCCACCGGCTCCGGCGGCGAGAAGACCATGGCCGCGATCGCGAAGGGCATCAGCGAGGCGCTGATCACCACCGAGACCGGCCTCGTCGTCGCGCTGCCGGGCCTGTTCTTCCAGTACCAGCTCGGGCGGACGAGGGATCGCTACGCCGCGTTCCTCGCGCACCTCGAGACCGTCTGCACCCAGTTCCTCTACCGGCGGTTGCGCGACGAGCGCGCCGCCTGACCACGGCATCCAGCATGGGACGTTTCAGCGCCAATTCGTCGGACGACAGCTCGGAAGGCGGCATCGACATGTCGCCGATGATCGACTGCGTGTTCATCCTGCTGATCTTCTTCATCGTCACGACGACGTTCGTCGAGGAGACCGGCGTCGAGGTCGACAAGCCCCAGGCGGCGTCGTCGGCGCAGATGGAGAAGACCAGCGTGCTGCTGGCGCTGACCGCCAAGGGCGAGGTCGTCTACGGCGGCCGCGACATCGGCATGAGCGGCGTGCGTTCGACCGTGAGCCGCATGCTGCAGAAGGACAAGGTGCCGGTGATCGTGCAGGCCGACGCCGCCGCGCCGTCGGGGCTGCTGGTGCGCGTCATCGACGAAGCCAAGCTCGGCGGCGCCGAGAAGGTCAACGTGGCCACGCGCAAGGTGACGGGGCGTTGAGCCGATGAAGCGCGTCGAAACCAACTTCCTGCAGCGCTGGAGCCACAAGGCCGCCGTGCTCGGCGTGGCCGTCGGCGGGGCGCTCGCCTGCTTCCTGGTCCTGCCGTTGCTGCAGGTGTTCGGCGAGCGGCACGAGGCGGACCTCGAGGTCCAGCGCATCGACACCGCCGAGCTGCCGCCGCCGCCGCCGCCGATCGAGGAGGAGAAGCAGGAGGAGAAGCCGGACGAGCAGAAGTCGCCCGAGCTGACCGACGCCGCACCGCCGCTCGACCTCGCCGCGCTCGAGATGGCGCTCGACCCGGGCTCGTTCGGCGATGGCCTGGGCGGCGCCGGAGCGCTGCAGATCCAGGGCCTCGGCGGCGGCAAGGCCGACGCCGTCGACGCGTTGTTCTCGTTCGCCGACCTCGACCAGAAGCCGCGCGCGGTGCACAAGCCGGAGCCGGTGCTGACCAGCGCGATGCGCCGCAAGCTGCCGGTGACGGTGCGCGTCGTGTTCGTCGTCGACCAGCAGGGCCATGTCGAGAACCCGATCGTGCAGGAACCTGGCGATCCGGCGATCGACGCGCTGGTCCTGACCACGGTCCGCCAATGGCGGTTCGAGCCCGGCAAGCGCGAAGGCCAGCCGGTCCGCTTCCGCATGCGCCAGACATTCAAGTTCGAAGGATGATCCCCATGTCGCGTCGTCTGTTCTTCACCGTTGCGCTGCCGGCACTGTTCGCCGGTTGCGCCAGTTCCGTCGGCAGCGCGTCGGTCGCGACGCGCCCGGCGCCGGCGACGATCGGCGTCGCCGAGGCGTCGGTCGCAAAGCGGTCGGTCGGCGCGTCGGCCGCCGCCGCGCCGCAGGACGGCAGCGCCGAGGCATCGCTCTGGCAGAGCCCGGCGTTCCGCCGCCGCTTCGCCGAGAGCTACCTCGCCGAGACCGACATCGAGCCGGCGGCGCTCTCGCCGGCCGAGGCCGAGACGATGCAGCGCGTGCTCGAACTGCGCGCCGGCGAGAAGCTCGGCGAGGCGGTGCTGCTGATGACCGCCGAGTGCACGCCGGACGCCAACGCCCGCTTCGACCTGACGCTGGCCAAGCTGCTGGTCGAGCGCGAGCAGTTCGACCAGGCGGCGACGGCGTACGAGCACGCGGTCGAGAAGTTCCCGAAGTTCCGCCGCGCCTGGCAGGACCTCGGCCTGATCCGCTTCCGCACCAGCGACTTCGCCGGGTCGATCACGGCGCTGACGCACGTCGTCGAACTCGGCGGCGCCAACGCGACCGTCTACGGACTGCTGGGCATCGCGCACGGCAAGGGCGAGGACCAGATCGCGGCCGAGAGCGCGTTCCGCATGGCGATCCTGCTCGAGCCGCACAACGTCGACTGGCGCCTGCAGCTCGCCCGCACGCTGTTCGCGCAGCAGCGCTTCGCCGACGCCTCGGCGCTGCTCGGCAAGCTGATCACGGACCAGCCGGATCGCGCCGAGCTGTGGCTGCTGCAGGCGCAGGCGTTCCTCGGCCTCGAACAGGCCGACAAGGCCGCCGAGAACCTCGAGATGGTCGACCGGCTCGGCCAGTCGACGCCGGAGAGCCTGCGGACGCTCGGCAACATCTACACCAACGGCGAGCTCTACGACGTCGCGGCCTCTGCCTACGAACGCGCAATGGCGAAGGATCCGCAGGGCGGCCTCGGCATCGCGTTGCCCGCCGCGAAGGCGCTCGCGGCGCGCGGTGCGTCCGGCGCGGCGCAGCGGCTGGTCGATCGGATCGACGCGCTCGGCGCGGCGGCGCTCGACGACAAGGCGAAGAAGGAGGTGCTGTGGCTGCGCGCGCGGCTCGCCACCGCGGCCGGTGCCGGCGAGGCCGAGGCCAAGGTGCTCGAACAGATCGTCGCACTCGATCCGCTCGACGGCGACGCGCTGATCCGGCTCGGTCGCTACCACGCCGACCACGGCGCGCCCGAGCAGGCGGTGTTCTGCTACGAGCGCGCCGAGGGGCTGCCCGAGTTCGAGGCGGACGCGAAGGTCCGCCACGCCCAGCTGCTCGCCGCCAAGGGCGACTACGCCGGCGCCGTGCCGCTGCTGAAGCGCGCGCAGGCGGTCAAGCCGCGCGACAACATCCAGCAGTTCCTCGAGCAGGTCGAGCGCGCGGCGCAGGGGCGCTGAGCGGGGGAGTCCTGCGGACGAGCCGCCTCAGCTCCGCAGCGGGCGGACGATCAGGTCCTTCAGCGCGAAGTTGCTGCCCTCGCCGACCCGCGTGACGAACAGGTCGTTGTGGTGGCGGATCAGGCCGAACTCGTCGAAACACGCCACGCCGCCGCAGATCTCCATCGCCAGCACCAGCAGGTCGCTGGCCGAACGGCTGCAGTCGACCTTGACCTTGGCCGCCTGCTCGCGCGACAGCTTGCCGGCGTCGAACAGCTTGCAGCAGTGCATCAGCCAGGTCAGGCCGCGCTCGAGCGCGATGTCCATGTCGACGATCACGTCCTGGACGCGCTGGAAGCGGCCGATCGGCTTGTCGTCGAACTGCGTGCGTTCCTCGGCGTAGACGCGGCACTTGTCGAGCGCGAACGCGAGCGACGCGAGCGCCAGCGACGCGATGAACAGGCGGCCGCCGTTCAGCGTCGTCACCATGACCTTGAAGCCGTCGTTCTCGGCACCGAGGATCGCGTCGTGGGGGATCTCGACGTTCTCCAGCATGATCGAGCCGGTCGAGGACTGCTCCCAGACCTTCTTGCCCTGCATCTCCTGGTAGAAGACGCCCTTCGCGTCCATCGGCACGATGAAGCAGGTCGAGCGCTTGCCGTTCGGCGCGCTCGGCGCGGTCAGCGCGTGGACGACGACGTGGCTGGCCCAGCGGGCGTTGGTCGACCAGCACTTCTCGCCGGACAGCACCCAGCGGTCGCCCTTCTTGACGGCGGTGACCTGCGGGTTGGCGGCGTCGCTGCCGCGTCCCGGCTCCGACAGGCCGAACACGAACATGCGTTCACCCTTGGCCAGCGCCGGCAGGTGCGCCTTCTTCTGCGCGTCGGTGCCGCAGAGCTGCAGCGGCTTGGCGCCGAGCGAGATCGCCGCGCCCGGCGTGATCGCCACGGCCTGGCTGTGGTAG
>CAYMRG010000093.1:0-12541 GCA_964392555.1 uncultured candidatus Brocadiaceae bacterium | reverse complement strand
TGCGCGCCGGCGAGCTCGACTGCGCACTGGTGTCGTCGGTCGAAGCCGTGCGGCGCCCCGGCTACACGGTCGCGCGCGACCTCGGCATCGCCTGCCGCCGCGAGATCCGCTCGGTGCGCGCGTTCCGCCGGCGCGGCGTGCCGATCCGCACCGTCGGCCTCGACCAGAGCTCGGCGACGTCGGTGGCGCTGCTGCGGCTCCTGCTCGACAGCATCCACGCGGCCGAGGTCGCGCCGGACGTGACGTTCGCGACGATCGCGCCGACGCGCCGCCCCGACGAACTGCCGCACGACCTCGTGCTGCTGATCGGCGACGCCGGCCTCGCCGCCGACCCCGGCGCGCGCGAGCCGTGGGACCTCGGCCGCGCCTGGTGCGAATGGCAGGGGCTGCCGTTCGTGTTCGCGTGCTGGGTGTTCGCGCCCGGCGTCGATGCGACCGCGATCCTGCCCGTGCTCCGCGACGCGCGGGCCCGCGGCCGCGAGCTCGGCCCGGTCGACGGCACGCACGGCGCCGCGCACTACGACCTCGGCGACGACGATCGCCGCGGCCTGCAGCGGTTCTGGGCGGAATGCCGGGCCCGCGGGCTCGCCGAGTGCGCCGACGCGGGCTTCGTGTAGACGACGACGCGCGCACGGGCACGCCCTGCGCCAGCCATCGCCCGGCGGCGCGAAGCGACGAACCGCCCCCGGCCGTTCAGGCAACGGGCGCGCGCAGCAGGTCGAGGATCGCCTGCGGCTCGACCGGCTTGGCCAGGTGCCGGTCGAAGCCGGCGGCCCGCGAGCGCTCGAGGTCGTGGGGCTGCGCCCAGCCGCTGACGGCGACGATCAGCGGGCGCGGTTCGATCGCCGCCGCGCGCAACGCCGCGCAGGTCGCGTAGCCGTCCATGCCCGGCATGCCGAGATCGAGCAGCACCGCCTCCGGGCGCTGACGACGGGCGATCGCGAGGGCGGCCGCACCGTCGTGCGCGATCTCCACCAGGTGCCCGCCGAGCCGCAGCAGGCCGGCCATCGCCGCGGCATTGTCGCGATCGTCGTCGACGACCAGCACACGCCGCGATTCGGCCGCGTCGACCGCGGGCATCATCGGCGATGTTGGCGCGAGCGTCAGGTCGGGGCGCAGCACCGGCAGCCGGATCACGAACGTCGCGCCGTGACCCAGCCCCGGGCTGGCGACGTCGATCGTGCCGCCGTGCATCTCGAGGAACGCCCGCGACAGGTAGAGGCCGACGCCGAGGCCGACCTTGGCCGCGGCCGTGTTGGGCTGGCATTGCACGTACAGCTCGAACACGCGCGGCACGAACTCCGGCGCGATGCCGACGCCGTCGTCGCGGACCTCGACGACGAGTTCGTGGCCGACGCAGGTCGCGCGCAACCATGTGTGGCCGCCGGCCGGCGTGTAGCGCGCCGCGTTGGCCAGCACGTTGGCGACCGCCTGCTGGACCCGCGCCGCGTCGGCAACGGCCGGCCAGGGACCTGCGGGCAGGTCGACGGACAGGGCGACCCCCGCCGTGGCGAACTGCGGTGCGGTCGCCGCCACCGCATCCTCGAGCGCGGTGCGCAGATCGACCGGCGCCAGCGTCAGCGCCATCTCGCCGCGCGAGCTACGGCTCGTGTCGAGCAGGTCGTCGAGCAGCCGCGCCAGCTGCGCGACCTGCCGCTCGGCGACGACCAGCGCATTCGCCCGCACGGCCTCGCCGGCCGCCGGCGCGCGCAACAGCGCCAACGACGTGCGCACGGCGCCCAGCGGATTGCGCAGTTCGTGCGACAGGGCGGCGAGGAACTCGTCCTTGCGCCGGTTCGACTGCGCGAGTTCGCGCGTGAGCTCGCGCAGCTCGTCCTGCAGCCGCCGTTCGTCGGTGATGTCGGTGTTGGTGCCGAACCATCGCACGATCGCGCCGTCCTCGCCATGGATCGGCATCGCGCGCGACAGGAACCAGCGGAACGCGCCGTCGCGGCCGCGCAGCGGGAACACGTCCTCCCACGGCTCGCCGGTGTCCCACGCGCGCTGGATGCGCTGCACGACGCGCTCGACGTGGTCCGGGTGGTGCACCTTGCGCCAGCCCCAGCCCTGCATCTCGGCCAGCGACGTGCCGGTGTAGTCGAACCAGCGCTGGTTGTACCAGAAGATCCAGCCCTGCGCGTTCGCCATCCACGCCAGCTGCGACATGTTGTTGGCGAGCGTCTGGAAACGCGCCTCCTCTTCGCGCAGCGCGGCTTCGGCGGCCTTCTGCGCCGTCAGATCGCGCACCACCGAGATGCCGCCGACGACCTTGCCGCCGCCGTCGCGGATCGGCGTGAGCCACAGCTCGGCTGGGAATCGCGTGCCGTCGCGGCGCAGCCGCTGCGTCTCGAAGCGCCGCACCGGGTCACCGGCGAGCAGACGCCGCAGGATCGCCTCCTCCTCGGCGAGCCGGTCGGGCGGCACGATCAGCGCGACGTGGCGGCCGAGCGCCTCTTCGGCCGAGTAGCCGAACAGCCGCGACGCGGCCGCGTTCCAGGTCAGCAGCACGCCCAGCGGCGATTTGGTGACGACCGCGTCCTCCGCCGATTCGACGAGCGCGCGCAGCATCTGCGCGGTGTCCAGCACGGTGCCGTCGGCCGGCGGCGGCGCGGGGACCTCGTCGTTCATCCCCGGCAGCGTAGTTGCACTGGCCGCGAACCCGCCACGACGAAAACCGCGCCCCGCACCCGCCGGCCCTCGCCACCTCGGCGCGGCGCCCGCGGGTTTGTGCTTCCGGCGGCCGACGTCGCTTTCTAGGATCGGCGCGCCCCGGCTGGTCAGAGTCCGGGCGCGACGAACCGAGCAGCTCGCGCGGGCGCAATCGACGCCCGCCGCGCACGGCGTTGCGCGCCGCGTTCCGACCCGTCGGCACGCCGTTCTCCCCCCGCACCCCGCAACGCGATGAGCAACCCGACAGGCCAGCCGGCCACGACGCGCCAACCCGACCTGTTCCAGGACGACGACCAGAAGACGATGGCCGAACCGAACGAACCGAAGGCCAAGGCCGGCAAGGCCGCGGCACCGCCGAGCGCCCCCGCCAACGCCGAGTCGATGGCGAAGAAGCAGCGCGAGATCTCGGTCAGCGAGTTCTTCACCAAGAACCGCCACCTGCTCGGCTTCGACAGCCCGCGCAAGGCGCTGCTGACCGCGGTCAAGGAAGCCGTCGACAACAGCCTCGATGCCTGCGAGGAGGCGCGCATCCTGCCCGACATCAAGGTGACGATCGCCCGGATCGGCCAGAGCGAGAAGCAGTTCCGGATGACCGTCGAGGACAACGGTCCCGGCATCGTCAAGGCGCAGGTGCCGAACGTGTTCGGCCGCCTGCTCTACGGCAGCAAGTTCCACCGGCTGCGGCAGAGCCGCGGCCAGCAGGGCATCGGCATCAGCGCGGCCGGCATGTACGGCCAGCTGACGACCGGCGCGCCGGTGCGCGTGCGCAGCAAGCCCGGCAAGAAGTCTGTGCCGCTCGAGTTCACGATCCGCATCGACACGGCGAAGAACCGCCCCGAATCGACCGACAAGGTGATCGAGTGGGAGAAGGACCACGGCACCGAGGTCTCGATCGAGATGGAGGGCGAGTACCGCCGCGGCCAGAAGAGCGTCGACGAGTTCCTCAAGCTGATGGCGGTGGCGAACCCGCACGTGCAGCTCGTCTTCACCGACCCCGACACCAACGTCGTCGAGTACGCGCGCGGCACCAAGGAACTGCCGCACGAGGTCGAGGAGATCAAGCCGCACCCGCACGGCGTCGAGCTCGGCATCCTGCTGAAGATGATGCAGGAGAGCGAGAACCGCGCCGTCAGCGCGTTCCTGCAGCAGGACTTCTCGCGCGTCGGCCCGAGCGTCGCGAAGGAGATCTGCGAGAAGGCAGGCATCAAGCCGGAGACCAACCCGCGCCGCCTCGACGCGCAGGACGTGCAGAAGCTCAAGGCCGCGATCGACGCGACCAAGATCATGGCGCCGCCGCTGTCGTGCATCGCGCCGATCGGCGAGGACCTGATCATCGCCGGCCTCAAGAAGGAGGTCGAGGCCGACTTCTACGTCGCGACGTCGCGCAAGCCGGTCGTCTACCGCGGCCATCCGTTCGCCATCGAGGTCGGCATCGCCTACGGCCGCCCGGGCGACACGCTGACGATGACCGACTCCGGCAAGATCGTCGAGCAGGCGAAGAAGAAAATCGACGAGGCGGTGCTGATGGGCGCGGCCGACGAGCCGATCCGCCTGATCCGCTTCGCCAACCGCGTGCCGCTGGTGTTCCAGCAGTCGGCGTGCGCGATCACCAAGGCGGTGATCGCCACCAACTGGAAGAACTACGGCCTGCAACAGCCGCGTGGCGCGCTGCCGATCGGCCCGATGGTCGTGTTCGTCCACATCGCGTCGGTCTGGGTGCCGTTCACCAGCGAGTCGAAGGAGGCGATCGCCGGCTACGACGAGATCATGGACGAACTGCGCCTGGCACTGATGGACTGCGGCCGCAAGCTCGGCATCCACGTCCGCAAGGGCAAGAAGCTCGCCAGCGAGTTCAAGAAGCGCAACTACATCACGATGTACATCCCGCACGTCGTCGAAGCGCTGAAGGAGATCCTGGTGCTCGACGACAAGAAGGTCGCGCAAGCGACCGACAACCTGACCACCGTGCTCGAGAAGAGCCGCAAGCTGTAACGCAGTTGCCGCCCTCGACCGCCCAGAACGCGCAACCGACGATCCGCCATGGCAGCCAAGAAGAACACCCCGAAGGACAAGCCGAAGAAGGAACGCGGGCCGCTGACCGAGCTCGACAAGGTGACGATCCGCGAGATCATCGCCTGCGCCGACCACGTGCACGGCTCGATCACCAAGCTCGACAAGCCCGAGCTGAAGTTCCCCGAGCGCTCGCTGCGCAATGCGCAGTACGACAAGAAGGGCGGCTTCAAGATGGGCCGCGGGCGCATCGAACGCACGCTGACGGTCAACACCGTCAAGACCTTCGCCCAGACGCTGAAGCTGATGGCGCTCAGCAAGGAGATGGTCGAACAGGACGACTTCGCGACGAAACGTGAAGCGTACTACGTGTCGAAGAACTGGGGCGAAGCGAAGTTCACCGAGCAGCCCGAGTCGGACACCGTGATGGACGACATCGAGGCGCTGTTCAGCCTCGAGGGCGTCACGCGCGAACAGCTCCGCTACCGGCCCGAGGAGCACGGCGGCAACGTCGCCGGCGAGCTGGTCGTCATCGACCGCGATCGCGAGACCGGCAACGAGGAGCGCATCGACTGCACCAAGCAGGGCAGCGGCTCGTATTCGATCCCGGCGTCGGTCGAGCACTTCCGGTTCGAGACCAAGGCCAAGTTCGTCCTGGTGATCGAGACCGGCGGTATGTTCGCGCGGCTCCACGAACACAAGTGGTGGCGCACCGAGAACGCGATCATCATCGGCACCGGCGGCGTGCCGACGCGCGCGACGCGGCGCTTCATCCGCAAGCTGTCCGACGACAAGAAGCTGCCCGTCTACTGCTTCAACGACTGCGATCCGTACGGGATCTCGAACATCTACCGCACGCTGAAGGTCGGCTCCGGCAACGCGGTGCACCTCAACCAGTTCTTCTGCGTGCCGCAGGCGCGCTACATGGGCGTGACACCGCAGGACATCCTCGACTTCGAGCTCGAGGATGCGACGCACCCGCTGAAGGACGTCGACATCAAGCGCGCCAAGGACGCGCTGAAGAACGACCCGTTCTTCCAGGCGCACAAGGAATGGCAGAAGGCGATCGAGCAGATGCTCAAGATGGGCGTCCGCGCCGAGCAGCAGGCGCTGGCCAAGTGGGGCCTCAACTTCGTCATCGACGAGTACCTGCCGCGCAAGCTGAAGGACCCGAACAAGTTCCTGCCGTGATCGGGCGGCCGGCCTGATCCGGCCCCGCGCGCTCACCAGGCCGCGCGCGGCGACGTCGATCGTGATCGCGGCCGACACCGTTCCGCCGACCTGCAGCGGCACCTGGCAGAGCGTCGGGTCGGGCCGCGCACGCCCCACGCCCCGTTAGAACAGCAGCTCGACGCCGTCGCGGCGCACCACCGAGCAGCCGCGCAGGCCGCCGCCGCCGCGATCCCCGGCGTCAGCAACGGGTTTGCCGTGCTCCGCTGCCAGCCGGCGGCCGGCGGTGGCGGCGCGGACGCGCCCCCGCCACCGCATTCCGGCGGACAGGCAGCCGGACACCAGCCACGGCACGGTGCGCATGTGGCCAGCATCCGCGGTCGAGCAATGATGCCATCGCGACGGATCGGGCCCGGATTTCCTTGGCCTGACGGACTGGAACGTCGCCCAAGCACTGCGCCGCGGCCCGGACAGACCGGGCACCGCTACCTCCTCGCGACACCATGACCAAACCCTCCCTCCTGCAGCTCTCCGTGCTGACCCTGGCGACCGTCCCGGCCTTCGCCCAACTGCCCGCCCCCACCCTGACCCAGCGGGTCGCCCCGCGCGCGGCGTGGACCGCGGTGACGTCCGGCGGCACCAGCAGCACCACCGTGAACCAGCGCGCCGACAACCCGGGCGCCGCCAGCAACGACAAGCTCTACGTGTTCGGCGGTTGCAAGGGCAACAACACGGCGACGACGCTGAACGACCTCTGGGAATTCGAGCCGGTCGCCGGCACGTTCACGCAGCTGATCCCGAACAGCAATCCGGGTTCGCCGGCGCACCGCGGCCGCGCCAGCATCGCGTGGAACTTCGCGACCAACCGCCTGACCGTGTTCGCCGGCAACACGCGCGGCGGCGCTGCCGGCACCGGCACGGCGACGCTGCTGCAGGACGTCTGGGAATGGGATGCGACCAACGGCTGGTTCGACGTGACGCCGACCTCGGGCCCGGCCCCGGCGCCGCGGCAGCACGCGCCGATGACCTGGGACCCGCAGAGCGGCAACCTGATCGTGTTCGGCGGCCAGACCAACGACGCCACGCCGCAGACGCTCAGCGCCGAGACGTGGGCGTTCACGTCCAACCCGATCGCCGGCCAGCCCGGCACGTGGACCGACCTGACCACCACGGTGACCAGCACGCCGGCGGCCCGCACGCAGGCCTACCTGGTCACGCGCAGCGACTTCGGCGACTGCCTGTTGTGCGGCGGCATCGACAACGCGACCGCCGCGCCCGACCAGATCCGCTTCCTCGATGTCTGGCTGTGGAGCAGCGGTGACTGGACGAAGATCAGCGACTGCGACGTGCTGACCAACCCGACCGGCGCAGGCACGACCTGGCCCGCCGGCGTCAACGCCGGCCAGGCGGTCTACGACCCGCTGCGCCAGCGCGTCGTCGTGCAGGGCGGCCAGGGCATCACGGTCGCGGCCAACACGACCTACGTCTACGGCCCGAGCTATGGCGGTTCGCCGAGCAACTACACCAGCGAGTTCGACTGCCTGACCAACAGCTGGGTGATCTACGGCAACCCGACCACCGGCACGACGCCGTTCAACAACAACGATCCGGCGATCGGTCGCATCAGCCGCTACTCGGCGGGCTTCATCCCGGCGACCGGCAAGGTCTACAAGGCCTGCGGCCAGAACGCGGCCGGCTCCAGCTCCAACCCGACCTACAACGTCTACGCCTACCAGGCCTCGCCGGTCGCCTCGGCGGTCGCCTACGGCAGCGGTTGCACGGGCCCCGGCGGCCTGGTCACGCTGAGCTCGAACGACCTGCCGTGGACCGGTCGCACGTGGACGGCCACCTGCAGCAACCTCGGCCCGGTGTCGCTGACCGTGACCATGTGGGGCACGACGACCGCGTCGGTGCCGCTGTCGCTGCTGTTCCCGTTCGCGCCGGTGGGCTGCGATCTGCTGCAGAGCAACGACTTCCTGTTCGGCCCGGACCTGCCGGTCGGCGGCCAGACCACGGTCACGCTGGGCGTGCCGAACGATCCGACGCTGGCCGGCTTCGCGCTCAACGCGCAGGTCGCCGAGCTCGAGTTCGACCTGTCGTTCCAGTGGATCGGCCTCTACGCCTCCAACGGCATCACGGTGACGATCGGCGCTCTCTGACGGGAGCGTCCGCGACCTGGTGTTCCCACCAAGCGTTACCACCAACCCTGTCCCCACCCCGCCTACCATGCGCAAGTTCACGTTCCTCCTCCTCCCGTGCCTCGCGGCGACCGCGGCGGCCCAGTTCCCTGTCCTGCCTTCCCTGCCGCTGACGCTGCGCAGTGCCCCGCGCGCCGCCTGGGCCTCGGTGACCAGCGCTGGCACCACCGCGACCGGCACGACGTTCCGCTGCGACAACCCCGGCGCGGCCAGCAGCTCGACGCTCTACGTGTTCGGCGGCTGCCTCGACAACAACACGGCGACGACGCTGAACGACCTGTGGGCCCTCGATGCGGTCGCCGGCACCTTCACGCAGCTCCACGACGGCGTGGTGTCGTTGGCGCCGCACGCACGCGGCCGCGCCGCGGTGGCCTGGAACGCGACGACGAACCGCCTGGTGGTGTTCGGTGGTGACAACCGCGCGAGCGGACCGCTGCCGGCCAACACGATCCTCAACGACACCTGGGAATACGATCCGTCGACCAACACCTGGACCGACGTGACGCCGGTGTCCGGCAGCCCGTCGCCGCGCCGCTGGGCTGGCATGGCCTGGGACCCGATCACCGGCGGCATGCTGCTGTTCGGCGGTGACACTGGCACTGCGGTGCTGAGCGACACCTGGCTGCTGCTCGGCGGCTCGTGGCTGCCGATGGGCCCGGCCCACGTGCCGCCGGCCCGGCGCATGGCCGGCCTCGTCGCGCGCACCAACCCCGAGTTCCACGACGTGCTGCTGTGCGGCGGCGAGGACTACACGCTGACCGGTCCGTACGGCGCCGACCTCTACCGTCACCTCGACGTCTGGACCTGGAACGGCAGCGACTGGACCAAGCTCTCCGACTGGGACTGGGCCAACCAGACCGGTTCGTTCCCGGCCGGCGCGATCGCCAACCAGGCGGTCTACGACCCGATCCGGCGCCGCGTCGTGATCCAGGGTGGGCAGGGCATCGCCGCCAACACCGCGACCAACACCACGTACCTGTTCGGCACGACGACCTACAACGGTTCGCCGACCAACTACACGAGCGAGTTCGACTGCCTCACCAACAGCTGGACGCTCTACGCCAACCCGACGACGGGCACGGCCCCCTACAACAACACCGACCCGGTCCTCGGCCGCGTCAGCCGCTACTTCGCCGGCTTCGTCGCCGCGACCGGCAAGATCTACAAGTGTGGCGGCCAGGATCCGACCAAGTCGGGCTCGCGGCCGACCTACAACGCCTACGAGTACCAGGCCACGGTGCTCGGCACCGCGACCGCCTACGGCACCGGTTGCACCGGGCCGGGCGGCGTGCTGACGCTGACCGCCGACAACGAACCGTGGACCGGCCGCGCCTGGTCGGGCACGTGCACCAACCTCGGCCCGACGTCGCTGGCGATGACGCTGTGGGGCACCAGCACGGCCGCGGTGCCGCTGAACTTGATCCTGCCGTTCGCCGGCGTGGGCTGCGACCTGCTGAACACCGCCGAACTGATCGCCGGCCCGGCGATCCCGGCCGCCGGCATCGTCCAGACCGGTCTCGGGATCCCGAACGACATCGCGCTCGCCGGCCTGCAGCTCCACACCCAGGTCGCGGACCTGCAGTTCAACGGCCTCGGCCAGTGGGTCGGCTTGTTCAGCTCGAACGGGGTGACGCTGACGATCGGCGCGCTCTGACGGAACCGCCGCTTCCCGGGATGCGGCCGGAAGGCGAAGATCGCGGCATGCTGCGATCCCTCCTCCCGGCCGCGCTGCTGCCCGCGCTCGCCGCGTGCCATTCGCTCGACTTCCGGCTCGACGGCGTGCCGTTCCCGGTCAGCGCCTCGCCGGCCGGCAGCTTCGCCGGCAAGGTCGAACCGTTCGAGGTCAAGGCGCGGTCGGTGCTGTGGGTGCACGGCCTGCTCGGCCAGACCCGGCCCGACGTCGCCGCACTGGTGCGCGAAGCCGGCGGCGACTGCCAGGCCATGGTCGATTTCCGGGTCACGGCCGGTGCCTCGGTGCACGACTGGATCATCACGCACCTGACGCTCGGGCTGGTGCGCTCGAAGTCGGTCACGATCACCGGCAAGCGCCTCCTCAAGTGATCGCTGCGCGCACCGTTTCCTCGTAGACGTCGACGGTATCGCTGATCTCGCGCCCGTAGCCGCCGCCCATCACGGTCACCACCGGCACGCCGCGCGCGCGCACCGCCGCGAACACGCGTCGATCGCGTTCGGCGAGCCCGGCCTTGGTGACCGCGAGCGTGCCGAGGCGATCGCCGACGCAGGGGTCGGCGCCGCTCAGGTAGAAGACGAATTGCGGCTCGCTGCGCGCCAACGCTTCGGCCAGCCCCGCATCGAGCGCCGCGAGGTAGGCGTCGTCGCCGGTGCCCTTCGCCAGTGCGACGTCGAGGTCGCTGCAGGCCTTGGCCGCGGGGAAGTTCTGTTCGCCGTGCAGCGAGAACGTGAACACGCTCGGATCGCCGGCGAAGATCGCCGCGGTGCCGTCACCCTGGTGCACGTCGGTGTCGACGATCAGCACGCGCGCGACGCCGCCGTCGCGCTGCACCAGGCGGGCGCCGACCGCGCAGTCGTTGAACACGCAGTAGCCCGCTCCCTGCGCCGCGCGCGCGTGGTGCGTGCCGCCGGCCAGGTAGACGGCGGCGCCGTGCGCCAACGCCGTGCGCGCCGCCGCCAGCGTGCCGCCACAACTGCGCAGCGAGCGCTCGACCAGCTCGGGACTCCACGGAAAGCCGATCCGCTGCATCGCGATCGCGGTGAGCCGCCCGGCGCAGAACGCGTCGACGTAGGCCGGATCGTGGACCAGCAGCAGCTCGTCGCGGCTGGCGCGCGGTGCGAGGTGCAGGACGACGCCGCTGCTCGCCGGCCAGGCGGCGATCCGCTCGCGCAGCAGCGCGTACTTCGCCAGCGGGAAGCGGTGCGTCGGCGGCAGCGGGAAGCCGAACGGGTCCGAGTAGTAGACGTCCACGGCGTCAGTCGACCCGGAACGGCGGCTTGCCGCGCTTCTCGCGCATGCGGTTGAGGAAGCTCTGCAGACGGTGGTTGCGGATCAGCCGCAGCTCGAGCTTGCGCTTGCCGGGGAAGTCGAGGATCAGCAGGCCGATCAGCAGCGTCAGGATGCCCTGGCCGGGCAGCGGGATCATGATCAGGCCGGCGAGCACGAACACGAGCCCCAGCAGGTTGCGCAGCCCGCCCAGGAACCACTGCCACGGCCCGCGGCGCCGCGCCAGCTGCGTCCGCGCCGCGGTGAAGTAGTCGAACGGCAGCCGCACGACGATCACCGGCAGCAACAGCGCCGAGACGACCAGCGAGCCGATCGACAGCGCGAACATCCACCACAGGAGTTCCGGTCGATCCGTGAACCACTGCCACAGATCGGCCAGGCTGCCGTTCTCGGCGCTCTCGAGGATCACGCGGGGCCCACCTCGCCAGGAGTCATACGGCGGACATCGTAGTCCGTGCTCTCCCGGATGCGCGCGCGGTCGCCGAAAGCCCCGTGCCGCCGGAAGCTCCACTCACACTGGCCCCGATGCCGATGCTCGGCTACGTCTATCCAGGACGCCATGGCCGAACCCACTCCCGCCGCCACCCTCGAAGCGAAGATCAAGAACCGCACCGCGACCGTCGGCGTGGTCGGACTCGGATACGTCGGACTGCCGCTGCTGCGCGCGTTCTTCCAGGCCGGCTTCCCGGTCGTCGGCTACGACGTCGACCAGCAGAAGATCGACCTGCTCAAGCGCGGCGAGTCCTACCTGAAGCACCTCGGCACCGACTTCGTCGCAGCGATGGCCAAGTCGCCGAAGTTCCTGCCGACCGCGAACGCGCAGGACCTCGCCAAGGCCGACGCGATCATCCTGTGCGTGCCGACGCCGCTCGGCAGGCACGGCGAGCCGGACATGAGCTACATCGAGAAGTCGACCGAGATGGTCGCCAAGGTCCTGCGCAAGGGCCAGCTCGTGTCGCTCGAGTCGACGACCTACCCCGGCACGACCCGCGGCGACTGCATGCCGATCCTCGCCAAGACCGGCCTGAAGGCCGGCGTCGACTACTTCCTCGCCTTCAGCCCCGAGCGCGAGGATCCGGGTCGCAAGGACCACAGCACGCAGTCGATCCCGAAGCTCGTCGGCGGCACCGACGAGGTCAGCGGCAGGCTCGCGACGCTGCTCTACAGCGCCGCGATCGCGAAGGTCATCCCGGTCGACAACGCCGAGATCGCCGAGGCGGCGAAGCTGCTCGAGAACATCTACCGCTGCGTCAACATCGCGCTCGTCAACGAGCTCAAGCCGGTGCTCGCCGCGATGGACATCGACATCTGGAAGGTCATCGACGCCGCGGCGACCAAGCCGTTCGGCTTCCAGGCCTTCTATCCCGGGCCCGGCCTCGGCGGCCACTGCATCCCGATCGATCCGTTCTACCTGACGTGGAAGGCGCGCGAATTCGGCCACCACACGCGCTTCATCGAGCTTGCGGGCGAGATCAACAACTCGATGCCGCCCTACGTGATCAGCCGCACGATC
>CAYMRG010000092.1:0-12638 GCA_964392555.1 uncultured candidatus Brocadiaceae bacterium | reverse complement strand
CTCGAAGCGCGGCTGGCGACGCAGTTCGCGTCGCAGCTGCGCGGCGTCATGGAGCGGCTCGAGGCCGCGCTCGCCCGGCTGCAGGCGACGACCGCGGACCGCCAGGCGCTGGCCGACCTGTTCGCCGACCTGGCGCGCGGCGTCGGCAACAGCAACGCCGGAGCCGCATCGTGACGCTGACCAAGAAGGTCGCGGTGCTCGGCGCGTTCGCGGTCGGCAAGACCAGCCTCGTCCAGCGCTTCGTCACCGGCATCTTCTCGGATCGCTACCTGACGACGATCGGCGTCAAGATCGACCGCCGCGACGTCGCGGTCGACGGCCGGCCGGTCTCGCTGATGGTCTGGGATCTGCAGGGCGAAGACGAACGGCACCGCGTGCGCATGGGCCATGTCCGCGGCAGCTCCGGCTTGCTGCTGGTGGCCGACGGCCTGCGCTCGGCCACCGTCACCACCGCGCTGCAGCTCGCCGACGAGGCGCGCGCCGTGGTCGGCGACGTGCCGTGCCTGCTGCTCGTCAACAAGGACGACCGGCGCGGCGATTGGGAGGTCGCCAGCGCGCAGGTCGACGCCTGGCGCCAGGCCGGCCACGACGTTCGCGTCACCAGCGCGCTGACCGGCAGCGGCGTCGCCGAAGCGTTCGCCGACCTGGCCCGCCGGATGGTCGCGCCCTGACGCATCCGGGGTGTCCCGGAGGCCCGGCCGGGGTATCTTGGTCGCCCTCGCCCGCCTCGCCATGTCCGCCTCGCCCCCCCGCTCTCCCGACCGCCCCACCGACGCGCGCCCGCACGGCGACGCCGACCTCGAACGCGTCCGCGACATCCTGTTCGGCGCACAGCAGCGCAGCCTCAACGACCAGATCGCGGCGCTCGAGCGCCGGCTGACCGACCAGGTCGCCGCCCTGCGGGCCGAACTGCTCGCCGCGCTCGGCCGCGACACGGCCGCCGGCCAGCAGCACCTCGATGCCGCGATCGGCCAGGTGCAGACGGCCTGGCAGCAGGGCCGCGATGCGCTGGCCGCCGACGTCGCGCGGCAGTTCGCCACGCTGCGCGACAGCAAGCTCGATCGCGAAGCGCTGGCCGGCCTGCTCGGCGGCCTGCCCTCGCGGCTCAACGCACCGGAACCCGAGAAGAAGCCCCGCTGACCGTGGCTGCGACCGGCTACACCGACCGCGAACTCGCCGAACTGCGCCAGCTGCTGCTCGGCGTCGACCGCGAACGGGTGGTGGCGGCGCTCGAGCGCCTCGAGCAACGGCCGCGGTTCACCGACCTGCAGAGCGAGACGCTCGGCGATGCCCTGCGGCTGGCGCTGCAGCGCGACCCGACGTTCGCCGCGAGCATGGGCGACCTGATCGGCAAGGGCGTGCACGCGACGGTGCAGCGCGACAGCAGCGCGTTCGGCCAGGCGCTGGCGCCGGCCCTCGGCCCGGCGATCCGCAAGTCGGTGCAGCTGATGCTGCAGGGCCTCCTGCAGTCGATCCAGCACACGCTCGACCAGCGGCTGTCGGTGAAGAGCCTGCGCTGGCGCTGGGAGGCCCGCCGCACCGGCCGGACGTTCGCCGAGATCGTGTTCCTGCACACGATGCTGTTCCGCGTCGAGCACCTGTTCCTGGTCCACCGCGAAGGCGGCGTGCAGCTGCTGCACGCGGCCCCGCCCGACGTCGCGACGCGCGAACCGGCGGCGATCGCGGCGATGCTGACGGCGATCCAGGAGTTCGCGCGCGACGCGTTCCAGGCGCCCGGCGACGACACGCTGACCGCGTTCGCCGTCGGCGAGCTGCAGGTCCAGGTGGAGACGGGTTCGCACGCGCTGCTGGCGGCCGTCGTGCGCGGCCAGGCGCCGCCGCACGTGCGCGCACAGCTGCGCGAGGTGCTGGATCGGATCGAAACCGCGATGGCCCCGCAGCTCAGCCAGTTCGCCGGCGAAACCGACCCGTTCGAGATGGTGCGCCCGCACGTCGAGACCTGCCTGCTGCAATCGGGCCGCGCCGACCAGCCGGCGCGGCGGCGCACCGGCATGCTGCCCTGGCTGCTGCTCGCCGGGCTGGTCGCGCTGCTGTCCTGGGCAGGCGTGGCGTGGTATCGCGGCCACCTCGACCGCGCGCGGTTCGCCGCGTTCGTCGCCGCGCTGCGGCGCGAACCGGGCTACGTCGTGACCGAGGTCGACGGCTTCGCCGTCCGCGGCCTGCGCGACCCGCTGGCCCGCGAGCCGGGCGAACTGGCCCGCGAACAGCGCGTCAGCGACCTCGCCGCGATGGATTGGCAGCCGTTCCTCGCGCTGCAGGAACCGTTCGTCCGCCAACGGCTGACGCGCGCGCTGCGGCCGCCGGCGGCGGTGACGTTCGAACTCGCCGACGCGACGCTCACCGTGCGCGGCAGCGCCGACCACGCGTTCCGCGAGCGCGTGCGGCAGGTGGCGGCCGGCTGGCCCGGCGTCGACCGCGTCGACCTCACCGGCCTGTCCGACGAGGACGAGCTGGCGTTCCGCCACGCCGCGACGCGCCTGCGCCAGCTGGTGCTGCCGGTCGCGGTGCTGCGGCAGGCCGGCGACGACCGCCGCGGCCTCGCCGCGCTGCTCGCCGACGTGCGGCGGCATGCGGTCGCGCTGCAGCAGACCTGGGACCTGCGGGCGCGGTTCGGCAGCGACGAAGCGGACCC
Organism: uncultured candidatus Brocadiaceae bacterium; assembly: GCA_964392555.1. GTDB lineage: Bacteria > Planctomycetota > UBA1135 > UBA1135 > UBA2386 > CAYMRG01. The sequence goes on along the minus strand of CAYMRG010000092.1, from coordinate 9,985 downwards.
CGAGGCGTCGCTGGCGGCCGCGCGCGAGGTCGCCGCGGCGATCGCCCACGAGGCCGAGTGCCCGCTGCTGCCCGTCACCGCGAGCAGCACCGCCGACATCGAACCCGGCGCGCTGCGCTTCGAGGCGTCACTGCGGCCGTGAGCCCGCGTCCGTTCACCGTGACCGTCGTCCGCCGCGGCTCCGACGCCGCTGCGAACGGGTCGTAGGTCGACCAGGCGAAGTCGAGATGCGGCAGGTGCGCGGTGGCGAGCTGGCTGCCCGGTGAGGTGCCGCCCAGCGGCGCGAACCGCAAGTCGGGTCGGTTCGCCACCGCGGCGCCGCCGCAGCAACGGCTCAGCCGATCTCGAGACGCAGACCGTTGGTGAGCGACAGTCCCTGGCTCGCCGCCGCATCGAGCACGCCCGCCTGCAGGAACAGCGAGTGACCGCTCAATGCGGGGTTGATCAGCGGGATCGGCAGGGCGAATTCGCCTGCGCCGGCGACGCCGAGGCTGCCCGTGCACGCGAACACCGCGGTCGCGTCGATCGGGGCCAGCAGCAGCGTCCCGCCGAACGCGGGCACCGCGGCTGCGGCACTGCCGAGCACCAGGATACCGAGCGCGCCGCCGACGCATTGGTCGACGTGCACGGTGACCGTGCGCCCGACGTCGGGGCAGCCGGTCGAACTCAGCTGCGGCACGATGCCGCCGCTGCCCGCGAGACCGGCGCCGTATTCGCTGCCGCTGCCGGTGCAACCGTCATCGGGCACCGCGGCGACTTTGACCCAATACCCGATGCTCGCAACCGGCGCCGTGGGGACGACGGTGCCATTGCCACCCGTCGATCCCTGGCCGTAGGCGCGCAGCGCGGCGTTCCAGAAGTCGAGCAACAGGAATTCGCCGAGCTGCGGGTGGTAGACACCGCCGGTCGTCACGGCCCACGCGCCGGGCTGGCTGTTCTGGCCACAGCTGGCGAAGACGGTGACGGCCGTGGTCACCGGATCGACCAGCAGCATGCGCGGCAGCACGCCGTCGTCGATGCAGTGCACGAGCAACGCCAATTGGCCGTTGGGGCCGCGGCTCCAGCCGCGCGGTGCCTCGCCGCTGCTGGCGGCGGGCGGCGCCGCGCTGATCTCGAACTGGACGTTGCCGACCGGGCCGACGACGCGGGTGCCGTCCTGCGACAGCGGCAGCTTGCGGATGTTCACGGCCGCCTGCGGAAAGCCGGGCGCCGGGGTCGTGGAGGCGACGAACCGCGCGTTGGTCCCCGGATCGTAGATCATGCCGTCGATGCTGTAGTTGCTGGTGCCGTCGATCCGCATCGGCGTGACGCCATCGGCGGCGAACAGCACGTGGAAGCCCTTCTGCGCGTCGATCCAGCGCAGCGGTTCGAAGGCGCCGTAGCCGGGAGTGCAGTAGATGCGGCCATCGCCGGTCGGCGCGAGTGCGGTCAGCGCGACGCCGGACGGGAACAGGCTCGCGGTGATGTTCTGCACGTTGCCGTGCCCGTCGGCGAGCCACAGGTGCTCGTTGGGACCGCCGATCGCCGACGAGAACACCAGCCGTTGCCGGTAGCCATCGAACACCATGCCGCCGACGTAGTTGGCGCTGTAGCCGCCGAGCGTCGGCACGAACAACGCACCCGAACCGGCCACGGGATCGATGCGGAGGATGCCTGCGCCGCTGTAGCCCGGCGCCGAGACGCCAGTGGAGTAGAGAAACACATCGCCCTCGCGGAACCCGCTGCTCTATGCGGTCACGGCGAAACCGGGCAGGATGGACAACGAGATGGCGATGGCCGGTCGGATCATGGTATGGGCTCGGAGGACTGCGGTATGGAGACAGCGAGTGCGCAGCCGCGAATTCTCGGTGCATCCCCACGATCCGCGCTCGGCCAGGCGGCTGCGACGGCTCCGGATCGCCGCGACCGATCAGGACTTCTGCGCCAGCTCGAGCGAGAGCCGCACCAGGCCCCGGGCGGCCAGCGCTCGGATCGTGGCCTCGCTGACCCCCTTCTGCCGCGCGATGGCCTCGTACGACAGCCCGGCGATCCGCGACAGCAACACCGCCTCGCGCTGTGCGTCGGGCAGCATCTGCAGGGCGGCCTCGACCGCCTGCAGGCGTTCGCGCGCCATCGCCAGCTGCGTGCCGGTGACGAGGCTGCCGTAGACCCCGGCTTCGGCCGCGGTCCGGGTCTCGGGCAGCGGCCTTTCCCGCCGCATGTCGCGCTTGGCCATGCGGTGGAACCGCGCCCGGTCGACGACCTTCCGTACCGCCTGCAGGAACAGGTACGCGCGGAACTTCTCAGCGTCGTCGAAACGCAGCGACGGTGAGTCCTGCAGCACTTCGCGGCATACCGACTGCGCCAGGTCCTCGACGGTCTCCCGCGCCGCCAGTTGCTCGCCGACCTGATGGCGCAAGAACACCAGCAGCGCAGGCATCTGCTCCAGCAGCAAGGCGTCGATCGGCAGTGAGCCGCGGGGTACGTGCCCGTCGGGGTAGGTCGGCATGGTCATCCCAGGGTACAGCGAAATCGCACATGGCAACGCTGCCGAAGCGCTGAACCGAAAGTGACGAGATGAGAACGCCGGGACCGACGGCATCGCTGTACACCGAACGACGCCGCCGATGTCCCTGTCCAACCCGCCCCCCGACCTCTACGACCACATCGTCCGCGCCGTGATCGCCTACGAACGCGATGGCGAAGCGGCTTTGGTCCAGGAATGCGCGGCGGCGGGCGAGCACGCGGCGGAGGTTCGCCACCACGTCGAATCGCTGCGAGCGGCGGGCATGCTGCAGGCGCCCGAGCAGCCGACGCACCTCGGTCCCTACCGGGTGCTGCAGCGCATCGGCTCCGGCGGCATGGGAACCGTGTTCCTGTGCGAACCGCCCGACCGGGGCGACGCGCGCGTCGCCGTCAAGGTCATGCGGGCCGGCATGGACTCGCGCGAAGTGCTGGGACGCTTCCGCCTCGAACAGCGAGCGCTGCAGGCGCTCGATCATCCCAGCATCGCCCGCCTGCTCGACGCCGGCGTCAGCGACAGCGGGCGGCCGTTCCTGGTCATGGAATACGTGCCGGGCCTGCAGCTGCACCGGTATTGCGACGAACGGCAGCTCTCGGCGCGCGACCGACTCCGACTGTTCGGCAGGATCTGCGCGGCGGTGCAGCACGCGCATCACAAGGGCATCGTGCATCGCGACCTGAAGCCCTCCAACGTGCTGGTGATCGACCGCGACGGCGAACCCTGGCCGATGGTCATCGACTTCGGGGTCGCGAAGTCGCTCGATGGCACCAATCTCGACGTCACGCGGTTCACCTTGCCTGGCGCGATGCTCGGCACGCCGGAGTACATGAGCCCCGAGCAGGCGACGCACGAGATCGACATCGACACGCGCGCCGATGTCTACAGCCTCGGCGTCCTGCTGTACGAACTGCTGACCGGCACCCTGCCGATCGAGCGCGAACGGCTGCGCGGCGGCGACATCTCGCAGGTGCTCGGCCGCATCGAACCGCCGACCCCGAGCACGCGCATCACGGCCCTCGGCGAGGCGGCGTCAGCGATCGCCGGGTGTCGGTGCACCGACGCCAAGGGCCTGCGCCGCCTGCTGCGCGGGGATCTCGACCGGATCGCCATGAAGGCGCTCGAGAAGGACCGCAACCGCCGCTACGGCATGCCGGCCGAACTCGCTGCCGATGTGGCGCGCTTCCTCGCCGACGAACCGGTCAGCGCCGGTCCGGTCGGCGGCTGGTATCGCCTGCGCAAGCTGTGCGCTCGCAACCGGGTCGCGACGGCTGCGGCGGCGATCGTGCTGGCGAGCGTCACCGGCGGGCTGTGCGCCAGCACCTGGTTCTGGCGGCAGGCAGCGGCCAGCTCGCGCACGTCGGCCGACAACTTCGACGAGGCACTGCGCGCGGTCGACGAACTCGTCGAGGTCGGCGACTCGGATCTCGTCGACGTGCCGCACCTGACGGCGGTGCGACGTCGCCTGCTCGAGCGCTCGGTCGCGTTCTACGGTCGCTTCCTGCAGCGTGCCGACCAGCAGGACCCACGCTTGCTGCCGCGCATCGTGGATGCGCGCCTGCGGCTGGGTTGCCTGCAGGTGCAGCTGGGCGAGCACGACGCGGCGGTCGCCAACCTGCGGGACGGCTGCGATTGCGCCGAGCGGCTGGCGCCGGAGGCGGTCGCGTTGCCCTTGCGCGCGCGCGGGCTCGATGCCCTGGCCGAGGCCGCCGAGCACGTCGGCGATGCCGCAGCCGCAGCAGCTGCGACGCAGCGGGCCGAGGCGCTGCTGCGACCGGCGTGCGCGGCGGACGCCGACGACGACATCCGCTGCTGGCTGATCCGGACGACGGTGCGCCGCAGCAGGCAGCTCGCCGGGCGCCTTCCGGAACGCGCCCTCGCGTGCGCTGCCGAGGCGATGGCGCTCGCCGAGCCGTTCTTCGCAACGGCCGCCGTTCGCCCGCAGCGTGTGCCCGAGGCGATGGCGGCCGGCGGCGCGCTGTCGCAGCGGCTGCTGGAGACCGGGCGGCGCGAGGATGCGTTGCGCGAGCTGCAGAGGGCCCACGCGGCGTGGAGCGTGGCCACCGCGCAGGCCGTCGATCCCGGGCTCAGCTGGCGCCTCACGACCGCGGTCGCCGACATCGCCGAGCTGTTCGTCCGCTGCGACGACTACGGCCGCATGATCGAGGTGCTGTCGGCGAGCGTCCTCGCCTTCGAACGCCTCGTCGCCGACCACCCGGCGGTGCTCGAGTACCGCACCGGCCTGGCACACGCCCGCTCGCGTCTGGGCACTGCCCAGCTGCGCAACTACCGCATCGAGGCGGGAATGGCGGCTCTGGCCGCGGCCGAAGCCGATGCCAGGACCGCGCTGGCGATGGCGCCGACGGATCCCACCCTGCTGCGCGATGCCGCCTACGCCGCGACCGGCCTCGCCCAGGGTCATCTGGAAGCGCGCGGCCAGGGGGCACCGTACGACCTCGACCTGGCGCGCGCGGCGCGCGAACGCGCGGCGGCGCACATCGCCGAACTCGCCCGGCACCCGAGTCATGCGCTGGCAGCGGAGAAGTTGTTGCTGGCCGACCGCCGCCTGTTCGCGCTGCTGCACCCGACGCCGGGATGCGCCGAGGCGGTGGCGGCGCTCGCCGAGGCCGTCGACCTGGCCGAACGGATCTTGCGGCGCGAGCCGAACGACCAGGACCTGCGCGAACAGCGCGTCGAGCTGTGCGCGCGCTACGGGCAGGCCTTGCGTCAGGGCGGCGAGGTCGAACGCGCGCGGGCGGTGCTCGTGGCCGCACTGGAGCAACACGCGGCGCTGCTCGCGACGGCGGCGTCGCGCGAGCGGTGGATCGTCCGGCGTCGGCATCTGCTGGCGGAATTGGCCGAGGCCGAGGCCGTGCTGGGGGACGTCGAGAACGTGCTGGATCGCCTGCGCGAGCGGGTCACCGTCGCGGACAACGAGGACTGGGGCGGCAAGCTCGAGGTCGTTCGCATGCTGCTGCGGTTCGCCAAGGGCCCGTTGGCCGCGCACGCTCCGCGCCTGCTGGCGCGCGCCCGAGAGGTCGCCCAGCTCGGTTTGGCCGCCGGTGATGCCTACGAGCAGCGCGGCGCTCCCGATGCTTCACCGGCGATGCTGATGGCAATGCGCGCGAACAACCACGCGCTCGGCGCCGAGGTCGAGGCGCTGCTGGGCGACGGACCCGCCGAGGCCGCGGCGCTCGGCGCCGTGGCCGAGTGTCGCGCGGCGGCCGCGAGGCTCGGCAGCGGCGGCGAGCGCACGCGCGTGCAGTTGCGCGCTGCCTGTGTCGCCTGGCTGCGCCGGCTGGCCGAGGTCGGCGATGCGCCGCTGCTGACCGGCGCCGCGGATCGCGTCGGCGACTGGCTGCACGAGGACGCCGACGGTCTGCTGGCCGCCGCCGCACCGATCGCAGCGTTCGTCGCGCGGCATGCCGAGGCCGTCGACGCCCGTGCGGCGGGATGCGCGCTGCTGGAGCGCGCCGAGGGCGCGGGCGCCGAGCGGTCGCGGTTCGCGCTGACGCCCGAGCTGACGCCCTTGCTGGGGCACTGATCGGACTGCCGCGGCAGTGAATTGGAAATCGCCGACAGCAACGGCGGGCCAGGTCTCGCTGTACGGGAAAGGCCAGGAGGCCCAACCCATGCGCAGTATCGCCTTGCTTCTCGCGTCGTCGTTCACGCTCGCCCACCTCGGAGCCCAAGACACCCCCGCCAAGCCCTTGGGGTGTGGCCTCACGCTGCACGATGGTGCGGTGCGTGCGGTCGGGCCGGACTACGTGGCGCGCTTCGCCGCCGATGGCACCACCTTCACCGCGGCGCTCGGCAGTCGCGTCGCGAGCCCGGCCTCGGTGCACCTTCGCGTCGCGCACGTGCGGCGCGGCTCGGACCACGTGTTCGAGGGTGCCCAGAACGTGCCGCCGGTTGCGGACGAGCATCGGGTGCGGTTCGCGCACGATCGGGACCTGACCGAGGTCTACGACGTACGTCCTGACGGGATCGAGCAGAGCTTCGAGTTCGCCCGCCGGCCCGCCGGCCGCGGCGACCTGGTCGTAGCGCTGCGCGTCACGACCGATCTGGTACCTGGCGCCACGGACGGCGACGGCATTCGTTTCGAGCGCCTCGGCGCCGGCGGTGTCGCCATCGGCGCCGTCACCGGCATCGATGCGAGCGGCGCGCGCGCGGCCGGTTCGCTGCGCCTCGTCGACGATCTGCTCGAACTCTCGCTGCCTGCCGCCTTCGTCGACACCGCGGCGTATCCGCTGACGCTCGATCCGATGATCGGCAGCTCGGTGACGCTGGGCAACGGCACGCCGGGCATCGACCGTCAGCCGAGCGTGGCGTTCGACGACGCCACGCAGCGCTACCTCCTGGTGTGGAACTCGGAGCTGTCGACGACCAATGCGGAGGTGTGGGCGCAGTTCGTCACGGTGATCGGCAATCCGATCGGCAACCCGATCCTCGTCGACGCCAATGGCCGCACCGGCCTGCGGCCCGCAGTCGCGAACATCAACGATTCCGACCGCTTCCTGCTGGCGTGGGGTCGGGCCGCCGTGCAGGGCACGACTTCGTACACCCAGGCCCGCTACGCGGCGATGAACGCGAGCAACGGCGCGCTGTCGTCCTCGACGCACTTCGCCGGCAACGCGACGATCACACCGATCGGGCTGGCCATCGGCGGCAATTCGCGTCAGTCCATTCTGGCGGTTCACGACCAGGCGCTGGTCGTGGCCACGCTGAGCAGCGCCACTGCCGCATGGACCACCTACTCGTGGTCCGTGCTGGTGCCGCCGACCGGTGGTCCCCTGGCGGGCGGTTCCCCCACGCTACTGCACTCGGCGGGCCAGCTCGGCAGGCCCGCGGTGAGCAGGAACGCGGGCGGCTCCGGCCGCTGGTTGGTGGCCGTTGCCGTCGGCTCGATCTTCTCCGACGTGGTTGGCTCGTTTGTCGCAATCGATGGCAGTCTGTGCCACCAGACGACCCTCGCCCCCTTTGCCGGGGCCGCCCAGACCGCGGTGGCGACCCGCAACGGCGTCGAGTTCCTGGTGGCCTACGACAACCTCGCCGGCAGCGGGATCCGGACGCTGCGCTGCAGCTTCACCGGGAGCTGCGCCACGGGCGCGACCACGATCGCCAGTGCGCTCGATCCGATCCAGGCGCCCGGATTGCACTGGCAGCCGGAACTCGAGTGCGCCGGCGACAAGTACGTGTTGAGCTGGGAAACGGCAGCGGCGCAGAACCTGCCGCGCGACATCCGCGTGCGCGGCCTGAGCCTGGTCGACGGCACGGCGGCCGGGCGACGCCGCTGCTGGGGGAAACCGGGTCGGCGCTCGCGTCGCGCTGGAGTGCCGGCGATACCGCGAGCGACGAAGCGCTGTTGGTCTGGTCGTCGGGCGTGATCGTCGGTCGCCGTTACGAGGCGACCGGCACCGGCACCGTGCAGAGCCTGGGCGGTGCCTGCGGCTTCTCCGGCCTGACGGACTATGCGACCTACTCCGGCACGCCCGCACTCGGCACGACGTTCACGATCGAACTGCTGGCGCCGACGGCGCCGGTGCTCGCCTTGATCGCCGGCTTCAGCCAGAGCCCGATCGCCTGCGGACCGTGCACGATCGTGCCGGCCGCGGACATCGTGCTGTCCGGTCCTGGACCGGTGGCCGTGACGGTCCCCCTCGACGTGAACCTGATCGGGTTCGAGCTGTATGCGCAGTGGGTGCAGTGGCGCGCCACCGCTTGTCCGCTGCTGCCGTTGCTTGGGTTCTCCAACACGCTGAAGTTCACCGTCGCCGAGTGACGCCGACGCACCACCGGCGCGCGGCCACGCTCACACCCGCTCGCGCGAGCCCTGCCGGCGGAGCCGCACAACCCGGGATCGCCGTCCGTTCACCGTGACCGTCGTCCGCCGCGGCTCCGACGCCGCGTCGAACGGGTTGTAGGTCGCCCAGGCGAAGTCGAGGTTCAGGCCGAGCAGGCCCGCCGGCACGGGGATGGCCGTGTCGAACATCGCGGTCGCGTGGCCGTTGGCGTCGAGCGTGCCGACGAAGCCCGGGAACGCCGCGGTGCCGAAGCCGGTGATGACGATGCCGGTGAAGCCGTCGGGGTTCAGCGGCAGGTGCGCGGTGCCGAGCTGGATGCCCGGCGAGGTGCCGCTCAGCGATGCGAACAGCGCGTACGGCCGGTTCGCCACCGCGGCGCCGCCGTTCAGGTGCAGGTGGACCTGGGTGCGCTGGTTGATCGGCAGCCGCGGCCGATCGAGCCACAGCCCGTGCGCGGCGGTGCGCTCGCGGATCGTCAGGTTGTCGAGGTAGAACGCGTCGTTGCCGGCCCCTTCGCATTCGATCTGCGTGAAGCCGTGGTCCGGGGCGTTGTAGAAGACGCCGATCGGCTGGCCGGTGCCGACCAGGTCGCCATCGATGTAGATCGCGGTGGTGAGCCCGAAGATGTCGACGACGCTGCGCGCGTGGTGCCAGACGTCCTTGGTCACGATGTAGCTGGTGACGACGAGCTGCCGGTTCGCACCGGTCAGGAACTCGACGTGGCCATCGGCGCCGATGAACCAGCGCATCTGGCACGACTGCGGGTTCGGCGCCGGCTGCGTGTACCAGCCCCAGAACGCCGACGGGTTGCTGCTCGAGGCGATCCGGAAGTCGGCCTCGATCTCGATCACGCCGGTCGTCAGGCTGAAGAACGCGTTGCGCCGCAGCTCGCCGTAGCAGCCGGGCGTCATCAGCGCCGCGTCGAACTTCGCCGCCTGCGCGCCGCTGGCGACGACCGCGGTCTGGATCGTCGAGGCGTTCCAGTTCGGCGTCAGCGCGATGCTGTCGAACAGCATCCAGCCGTCCTGGCCGTTGACCGACGACAGGTAGTCGAGCCCGCCGAGCTGGCCGACCTGGTAGCGGTGCGATTCGAACGACCCCGCGTCGTACGGGCCGTTGTAGGTGCTCTGCGCGAACGCCAGCGACGCGGACAGCGTCGCTGCCGCGAGGCAGCGGGCGAGGACGACGGGGACAGGGGACGACGACCGGACGGTAGGCATGCGGGATCCGCGGGGAAGGAGGATGGGGTTGCGGTAGGGTTCCCCGCTCGGCCCCCGTCTGTTTCCGGAATTCGCTGTTCGCCGAAACAACTGCGGTCGCCCGGGGGAACTGCGGATTCCCGGTGACCCCACCCACCGACCGAACTAACCGACGAATCCCCCCGGATGTCCTCCGCCAGCCTCGAACAGCTCTACCAGGCGTTCCTCGCCACCGGGGACGAACGCGCCCTCGAGCAGCTGCTGCGCCGCAGCTCGCCGCCGCTGCGCCGTCATGCCCGTCGCATCGGCGTCCGCGCCGACGACATCGAGGACCTGCTGCAGGAGACGGTCGTCGCCGCGATCGAAGGCGCCGAGCGCTACGACCCGACGCGCCCGCTGCTGCCGTGGCTGAAGGGCATCCTGACCTTCCGCGCGGCGAAGCTGGCGCGTTTGTTCCGGCGATTGACTTGATCGTCAACTTT
>CAYMRG010000091.1:0-12697 GCA_964392555.1 uncultured candidatus Brocadiaceae bacterium | reverse complement strand
CGACAGCATCCTGACCAAGCCGGGGCCGCTGACGGCCGACGAACGCGAGGTCATCAAGCGCCATCCGGCGATGGGCTACGAGGTGCTGGCGCCGCTGGTCGAGCACGAGAACGTGCGCACCTGGGTCTACCAGCACCACGAGCGCTGGGATGGCCGCGGCTACCCCCAAGGCCTGCAGGGCGAAGACGTCGCGCTGCCGGGCCGCATCCTGGTGCTGGCCGAGGTCTACGACGCGCTCGCCGAGCAGCGGAGCTACAAGCCCGCCTGGCCGATCGAGAAGATCATCGCGCTGTTCCGCGAGGAAGCGGGCAAACAGTTCGACCCGGACCTCGCCAACCTGGTGGCCGACGGCCTCGAACGGATGGGGTACCGGTTCTTCGCACCGCATCCCGGCATGCTGTTCTGAAGCCGGCTCGCCCCGCAGGCCGAACCGGTGCAGGACGGCCCCGTGCCGCGATCGCCCGGAATCCGCGGGGCGGAGCGCAGCCGGACCGTGGACGCACAACCCGTGCGTCGCCAGCCGTGTCGGGCTACGATCACGGCCACCCCTCCGCGCCGGCCCAGGCCCCGGGCCGCGTCCCCACCAGTCCGAACCGAATCCCGAAGCCTGATGCAATCTCCCGTCCTGCGCGCGCCGTTCACGGCGTCGCTCTCGTTCGGCCCGTTGCTGGCCCTCCTGCCCTGCTCGCTCGCGCAGGCCCCGGTGCACGCGCAGAAGACTCCGACCCCCGCACCAGCGCCGTCGCCGGCCGGCGACGAACTCGACGGCCTGCCGTCCTTCCTGCTGCCGGTGCCCGGCGGCAGCGTGCTGATGGGCCTGACCACCGAGCAGGTGGTCGCGGCAGCCTGCCAATCGGTGAGCCCGATCAAGCCGGAGCTGGCGCCGCGCTACACCGAGAAGATGGTCCGCGCGCTGCGGCTGTGCTCGTCGACGCTCGGCCAGAAGCCGGTCGCGGTCGACACCTTCCTGCTCGGCAAGACGCCGATCACGAACGCGCAGTACGAGGTCTACTACCTGGCGATGAAGGCGCGCGGCACGCCGGTGCGCATGCCGTTCCACTGGTGGCGCGAGGGCTGCGCCGACGACTACAGCCAGCGTTTGCCGGCCATCACCCAGCAGTTCCCCAAGGACGAGAACGCGCCGCTCCTCTACTGGGAGCGCAACTGGGCCGAACTGCCCTACAAGCTGCAGGACCGCAAGGGCAAGCCGAACGGCGACCTGCCGGTGACCTACGTCTCGCTGCGCGACATCTACGGCTTCGCCGCGTGGCTCGGCATGCGCCTGCCCACTGAAGCGGAGATGACCCGCGCGATGCGCGGTGATGGCAAGCAGGTCTGGCCGTGGGGCGACAAGCAGCCCGACGTCTACACCGAACAGGCGCAGGCGCTGCTGCAGCTCGGCACTGGCGCCAAGCCGGTCGGCTCGCTGCAGGCCTCGGTCGGTCCGTTCGGCCACACCGACCTGTTCGGCAACGTGCTGCAACTGCTCGGCGACATCGGCTACGGCCCGATCAACGGCAAAGAGGTCTTCGCCGAGGAGTGGCGGCGCCTGCAGAAGGACAAGGTCGGCAAGGTGCTCGAGAACCCCGACCTGTGGAAGGACAACTACGCGCTCGCCAAGGGCAGCTGCTACCTGTCGGGCAACGAGCCGATCGCGCTGATGATCGACCAGCGCTTCAAGTTCCAGACGATCGACGTGTTCGAGTCGGTCGGCTTCCGGCTCGCCAAGAGCCTGCGGCCCGGCCAGGACATGCTGCTGTCGCTGGCCCGCGCCGGTTACTCGCGCGACCGCCTCGCCAAGGACCAGACCATCGACACCAACGCGCAGGTCGGTGCCGAGCGCTACGAAGTCGACGCCAACGGCTTCCCGAAGGCCTACCACGCCGTGACCTTCGCGCCGGTCAACTGGCTGACCAACGACAAGACGCTCGAGGTCGGCAAGCTGGTCGAGCGCAGCCAGGAATCGCCGCTGCTGCTCGGCGCCCTGGCCAGCACCGAACCGATGCTGGCGCCGAAGGCCAAGGCGGGCTTCTACCTCGTTCTCTACCGCAAGGAAGGGACGCCGAAGGATCTCGTCGAAGCGCTGAAGAACGCGATCAAGGACGTCGCCGCGCAGAAGAAGAAGGCGAAGCCCAAGGACGAGAAGAAGGACGAGAAGAAGGACGACAAGAAGGACGACAAGAAGGGCGAGGACACCCAGGACGAGAAGAAGAACAACTGGGAACCGGTCCTGGCCCGCTACGGCCTGAAGGCCGCCGACCTCGAGGACAAGAAGTCACCCAGCGACGTCCAGTTCGTCCGCATCGACGGCACCCAGGTGCCGACCGACAGCGACTGCCTGCTGCTCGTCGACGTCGAAGGCAAGATCGCCGCCGCCCAGCCGGTCAAGGACACCCACTTCACGACCGGCGCCGCGGCGCCGCACAGCCTGACGATCACGGCCGACAAGGCCGGCAAGGCCGTCGCGACGTTCGCGTTCAGCACGGCGAGCCACGAACAGAACAACAAGAAGGCGGTCTCCTCGGGCTTCCAGGTGACGCTCGACCACCCAGCACCCGACGCCACGACGCCGTGGCGCCAGTAGCCGCCGACTCCGCATCCCGCCACTCCCCGCCACGCCCGTGACCCAACCCATCCACCCGGACGCGAAGACCCGCATCAACCAGAAGGCCAAGTCGGCCTTCTCCTTCCAGGACTACGGCAAGACGCCGGGCATCGACGGCGTCCAGATCGTCGAGCTGAAGCGCTTCAACGACGACGGCGGCGCGATCACCGAACTCGGCCGCCTGACCGCGGGCCTGCACGCCCAGTTGCCGGGCTTCGAGTGCCGGCAGGTCAACTACTCCGAGATGGAGCCGGGCGCGGTCAAGGCGTACCACATGCACCATCGCCAGACCGACGTCTGGTACGTGCCGCCCTGCGACAAGCTGCTGCTGGTGCTGCACGACTGCCGCGCCGGCTCGCCGACCGAAGGCAACACGATGCGGTTCGTGCTCGGCGACGGCAAGGATCGGCTGGTGCGGATCCCGCCCGGAGTCGCCCATGGCGCCGGCAACATCGGCCAACGCACCGGCCGGATCATCTACATGGTCGACCTGCACTTCTCGGCGACCCCCGGCGAATGCGACGAGGGGCGACTGCCGTGGGATTTCCTCGGCGCCGAGATCTGGAACCTCGTGAAGGGGTAGACTTCGGGTATCCGCCCAGGGGCGGATCCCGACCATGCCCAGGAATCTGCCGAGGCTGCTGGCCGTAGTGCTCGCCGGTTCACTGCCCACCGTCGCCCAGCAGCCGCTCGGCGCGACGTTCGGCCTGGCGCCCAGCAATGCGTCGCGCGGCGGCCTGCTCGGCGCGGCCGGCACGCTGTGCGCGCGCTTCGACCACGACGACTGCATCGGCTGGGGTCTGTCGGCGACCGCGGCGAACACGCGCCAGATCCGCGGCGTGACCTTCGTCTCGCAGGACCAGAACGGCGCCACCGCCGAGAACTACTGGTTGGTCGTGATGACCGAGTCGGCGACCTCGCCGGGAATGCCGAACCTGCAGGCGGTCGCGACCTTCGGCCCGTACACCCATCCGGCGACCGCGCCGGGCGTCGCGGTGTTCACCAACACCCACGTGTTCCCGACGCCCGTCGCGGTGCCCGCCGACCGCGACGTCTTCATCGGCGTCCGCCTCGACCCGGCGCCGCTGTGGCCCAACGACGGCCACTCGGTGCAGTGCGCGCTCGGCGTCGTGTCGCAGTGGCCGGTCTACGATCTGCCGGGCCCCGGCACGATCCAGCACGGCAGCTACGCGCTGGCCATCGATGCGGCCGGCGCGGTCTTCTACCGCTCGACGCGGCAACTGTTGATCGACCTGCTGATCGACGGCCCGGGCGGCGCGGCGACGACGGTCACGAACCAGAGCACCTACCCGGCCAGCAACGCGCCGCCGGGGATCGGCGGCTACCTGTCGGGCCTGCACCCGGACGTGCGCCTGCCGGCGACCTTCCCGGGCCGCCTCGACGACGTCGGCTTCGTCTACCTCGACACCGCGCTGCCCAACGACATGCCGGTCTTCTTCCTCGCCGACCTCGGCAACTTCGCCGGCGAGGTGCGGCTCGATGCGCTGTTCGCCGGTGCCACCGGCTCGGTGTGCCTGTCGCCATCGGCGCTGGTGCTCGGCCTGGGGTTCGCGCTCGGCGGTCGCTGCCACCGCGCGTTCCCGCTGCCGAGCGCGCTGCGACCGTCGATCGGCGGCACCAACCTGCTGCAGCAGGCGATCGGCCTCGATCCCACCTTCGCGATGCGCGCCAGTCCGTGCCTGCGGCAGCAGCTCTGACCGGCGGCACCGCGCGCCGCGCGCGGTCACAGCACCGGCGACAGCAGGCCGGCGAGCCCGTCGATCGCGCGCCACCAGGGCTGACGCGGCAGATCGGCCAGCGTCAGCGATCGCGCCCGTGCGCGCCGTTCCTCGATCGTCGCCAGCACCTGCCGCGCCAGCTCCGGCGCGTCGACGGCGGCGACCGCGATCTCGAAGTTCAGGTTGGCGCTGCGCAGGTCCATGTTCGCGCTGCCGACGATCACATGCCGCCCATCGACGACCAGCACCTTCGCGTGGTTGTAGTCCTCGACGGTCTCGCAGATCTCGACGCCGGCCTCGAGCAGGCCGCGGTAGTAGCTGCGCTGCGCGTGGTAGAGGATCGGCGACTCCGCCTTGGACCCGTTGGTGTGGATGCGGACCGCGACGCCGCGCGCCGCCGCCAGCTCCAGCGCGAACGCCAGCGTCGGCGGCGGGACCAGGTAGGGCGAACTCAGCTCGATCGACTGGCGCGCCTCGCCGATCGCCTGGATCACCGCGAACCACAGGTCCGACTGCTCGCGATCCGGACCGCTGCAGACCACGGCGACGCGCGTCGCGGTCGCCGGCGGCGGCGGCTGAGGTGCCGGGTCGAGCACCAGCCCCTCGTCGGACGCCGTGTGCCAGTCCTCGACGAACACGTCCTGCAGGCGCTCGACGACCGGGCCGCGGACGCCGACCATCGCGTCGCACCAGCGCCTGGTGCGGCCGACGCGGTCGGGGAAGTACTCGTCGCCGACGTTCCGGCCGCCGGTGAAGCCGACGACGCCGTCGACGATCACCAGCTTGCGGTGGTTGCGCAGGTTGACCGTGAACGGCCGCCGCTTCCACAGCAGCGGCAGGAACGCGAACGCCTGCCCGCCGGCCTGGCGCAGCGGTTCGAGGTGTGCCGACTTGAGGCTGAGGCTGCCGAACGAGTCGTAGACCAGCCGCACCCGGACCCCGCGCTTCGCCGCGGCGATCAGCAGTTCGAGGAAGCGACGGCCGGCGGCGTCGGGGCGGAAGATGTAGAGCACGCAGTGCACGTGGTGCTGCGCCGCGCCGATCGCCGCCTCGGCGGCCGCCAGGAAGTCGTCGCCGGACGGCAGCCATTCGACCACGTTGCCGTCGGGCAGACCGCGACCATCGTCGCCGCCGAGCAGCGCGTGCAGGCCGGAGAGTCGCGAGGGCCCTTCCGGATTGCGCCCGCGGCCGTCGCGCGGCGGTCGATCCGGCCGACGCCGCGCCGACCGGCCCTGCAGCGTGCGCAGCCGCCGCAGCTGCAGGCGCCGCGGGAACAGGTAGTAGCAGAACAGGCCGAACCAGGGCGCCGCGAGGATCAGGAAGACCCACAGCAGCGTGCTCGACGGCGAGCCGCCGCGCACCAGCACGCGGTAGACGAAGACGACGGCCAGGAGTTCGCCCAGCGCTGCCAGCACCACGGCCAGCACCTGCCAGGAAGAGGTGCCACCGTCCGCGGCGGCCTGCAGCCAGGCCAGACCGCTCATGGTGCGCGCCACGATCGCTGCCAGGCCCGGTGGCGCTCACGGCCACTGCGGCGGCCGCCAGGCAGCGATCCGTGGGGCGGGGTCATGGCTTCGCGCGCCTTCTCAGCGACGGCCGTCGGCAGGAATGGTCCCGTCGAGATCGGCGGTGAGCGGCACGGCGCAGCGCTCGCGGTTGCCGGCGGCGTCCCGCGCTTCGACGGCCAGCACGAATCCCTGGCCATCCACCACCGGGCGGCCGAGTGGCGTGTCGACGTAGAACGTGCCGCGCCACCCGGGCTGGATCGTCACGTTCTGCAGGTTGTTGTAGGCGAGCGTGCCCGGCGCATCGGCGGGCGGCGGCCCGGACAGCGGCCGCAGCAGCACTTCGCCGATCGCGTCGCGCGGCGCGGCGGCATCGGCGCCGAGCCGGATCTCGATCGGCCGCGTCGTCGGGTTGGCGACCACCGCGAGCACGCGCGTCTGCGGCTGACCGAGGTCGACCGTGACCGAGGTGCCGAGCAAGCGGGCACACAGCTGGCCCTGCGCGTCGGTCGTGAAGTCGGAGCGACCCGACACGCGATAGCGGATCCAGGGCCGCGGCGGCGGCGTATTGCAGGACGCCAGCAGGACGGAACCCAACACCGCGATCAGACCAGGCCGCACCATCACTGAGCCTCCTCGTTGCACGGGGCACCACCATACCGCCCCAAGGCGGGCGACGCGCCAACCAACAGACCTGACGGGACCAGACCTGACGGGACCAGACCTGACGCCAATCGCCGCGAGACCAGAACGCGACGGCCAAAGCCGCGACGTCGTGCCGGGCGCTCCCGACGGGGCTGGGTTGGAGCCGATGGTGGGAGTCGAACCCACGACCTACGCTTTACGAAAGCGTTGCTCTACCACTGAGCTACATCGGCAGACAACGGGCGGAGGAGCGTAGCGAGCGACCGCGCGGCGTGCCAGTGCGAAGTCGCGTTCCTGGCCGACCAACCAGCCCCCGGAAACGCCGACGGCCGCCTTCCGGCGGCCGTCATCGAACCGATCAGGCGCGCGCGATCAGCCTTCGGCCTTCGCGCCGGCGGCGACCTTCTCGATCTTCTCCAGCACCTGGGCCTTGGTCGCACCGTCGACCTTCGCCTTGCTCATCGCGGCGGCGGCGGCGCGACGCAGGCTGGCGTCGGCATCGCTCGACAGCACGCCGGTCAGCGCCTCGGCGACGTCGCGCGGGCAGCTGTCGGTGCGCGCCAGGATGTCACCGATCGCGCCGGCGGCCGCCTTCTTCAGGTCGACGCTGCCGCTGCCGGTGAGGGCTGCGACCAGGTCGCCGAGCTGCGCCGCGCTGCCGGACAGGCCGATGGCGCGCGCCGCCGGCACCGCGACCGCGTCGCCGCGGTTCAGCTGCAAGGCGAGGTTCGCCAGGGCGCCGCCGATGTTGGTCTTCTTGGCGGCCATGGTGACCAGAGCCTCGCCGGCCTGGCTGGCGAACGCCTCGGAGCGCACGCTGCTCGGGCTGCTGACGCCTTCGAGGGCGCTGTCGACCGCCTTGCTCAGCGCGTCGGGCGACAGCGGCGCCTGGACGATGCCGACCTCGGCGCCGAAGCGCTCGCGCGCGGCAGCTTCATCCTTGGCGATGATCACGACCTTCGTGTTCGCCATGCGCGGATCCTTCTTGATGTTGCCGATCACGTCCTCCGGCAGGCGGTCGGGCAGGTTCTCGCTGATGACGACGACGTCGGTGTTCGGGTTGATCAGCAGCCGGCGCATGCCGTCGACGCCGGACGCGGACGCATCGACGACCTTGCCGCGCTGCTTGCCGGTCGCTTCGGCGGCCTGCTGGGCCTCGAGCGACGGCGAGATCACCTGGATCGTCCGCACGGTCTCCTCGGTCACCGCGTCGGCGAGAACGCCGACGACGCGATCGGCCTGCGGCACGTCGACGCCGCCGGTCGCCTTGACCAGCGCCTCGGCCGCCGCGTACTTGACGCGCTTGTCGCCACTGGCGAGGGCGTCCTGCAGCGAGCTGGAGGCGATCGTGTCCGC
Source organism: uncultured candidatus Brocadiaceae bacterium (assembly GCA_964392555.1). GTDB lineage: Bacteria > Planctomycetota > UBA1135 > UBA1135 > UBA2386 > CAYMRG01. The sequence goes on along the minus strand of CAYMRG010000091.1, from coordinate 4,847 downwards.
CGTCTCGACCGAAGCCAGGGCTTCGATCGCGCCGAGCGACACCGGCGCCAGGCCTTCGGCGAGGCCGTCCTTGAGCGCCGCACGCAGCGAGTCGATGCCCGCCGCCATCGCCGTGATCTTGAGGTCGCCGACGACCGGCTCGAGCGCCTTCAGCGACTCGTCACCCTGCGCCACCGAGGTCTCGATGACGTTCGCCTGCGCGAGGTTGGCCTGCGCGAGCATGCTGCGCGCCGCGAGGTCGTTCGGGGCGATCTTGACCGCGTCCGCGGCGCAGCCCTTCGCCAGCTCGTACGGGAACACCAGCGCCGGCACGTCGGTGGCGACCAGCTTGTCGCCATCGAGGCGCCAGACCACCTCGCTGTAGCCGCCGAACGGCACGATGCCCTTCAGGTACTGCCCGGCCTGCTTGACCAGCAGGTCGGCGCCGCTGCCCTGGACACCCTTCTTGGCGAGGAACCGGCGCGCGATCTGGCTGATCGTCGCGCGCTCGTCGTTGGCGAGGTGCGCCATCATCGGCGTGGCGCGATCGTCACCGATCAGGCTGAGCGCGGCGGCGACGTTCATGACGGTCGTCTCGTCGCTGCCCTTCAGGGCCTGGATCAGCGGCAGCACCGCCGAACCGCGCAGCTGCTGCAGCGCGGCGATCGCCTTGATCTGGCCATCGAGGTTGTCCTTGTCGGCGAGCTTCGCCAGCAGCGCGGGCACGGCGAACTCACCGTGGTTCTCGATCAGCGTGTTGATCGCATTCTGCCGCACCTGGTAGTCGGCATCGGCATCGAGCGCCGTCGCCTTCGCGACCAGCTCGTTGATCGTCGCCTCGTCGCGCGACGATTCCTTCCGCTCGGCCTTGGCGCGCGCGAGGATCGACTGGGCGATCTGCTGCACCTCGCCCTTGCTCGTCATCAGCATGTACCACTCGTCCTGCGAGACCGACTGGTAGAGCTGCAGCGCGTCGGCATTCGAAGGATCGGCGGCGAGGATCTCCTTCAGCTTCGCGACACCCTCCTCCTGCTTGTTCAAACGCAGCAAGGCGACGGCCTCCTTGAGCGCCGAATCTTGCGCCAGCGCAGCGCCGCCAACGACGACGGCCACAGCGGCCGCCAGGAGAGACTGAATGAACGAGCGGGCCATGAAACGGGACTCCTTGGAGATTCGGATGGGCACTACGGCCGTGGGGACTCTGAGGGGGTCTGGAAGAGCGATTCGAGGAGCTGCGGGGCCGCGGCGCGTTCGGACGGTGGGCCTCGGAACTCCTGCCAGCCGGGGCGGGCTGGAAAGGGCTGTCGAATGGTATGTTCCGACGTCCGACCGTCAAGTGGACGCACCGCCCGGCATGGGCAGCCGGACAAACATACCCCAACCGGCGCAGAACGCGCCTGGCGCATGGGTTTGCGGGCGGCGGGCGGTCGCAGGGCGACGGTGGCATCGGCGACTCGCCGCCGGGTTTTCCGTCGCCTTGCGACCGGTGCGACCGACGGCGGTCGCCGCTACCCTCGCCGCATGCCCCCCGCCGGCCGCACGATCCTGATCGTCGACGACCACCGCGCCGTTCGCGAGGAACTCGCGTTCGCGCTCGGCTACGACGGCTGGCAGACCGTCGAGGCCGCCGATGGCCCGACCGCCGTCACGCTCGCGCAGCGCCCCGAAGTCGACCTGGTGTTGCTCGACGTCAAGCTGCCCGGCCTGGACGGCCTCGAAGCGCTGGCGCAGATCAAGGCGGCGCGACCGCTGCTGCCGGTGGTCATGATCTCCGGCCACGGCGACCTCGGCACCGCGGTGCTGGCGGTCCGCCGCGGCGCCTACGACTTCCTGCAGAAGCCGTTCGCCAACGACCGCATGCTGCTGTCGATCCGCAACGCGCTCGCGGCCGCGGACCTGCTGCACGAGAATCGCGCGCTGCGGGCGACGCTGGCGCACGGCCAGCCGATGCTCGGCAGCAGCGACGCGCTGGCGGCCGTGCGGGCGACGATCCAGAAGGTCGCGCCGACCGACGTCGCGGTCCTGGTCACCGGCGAGAACGGCACCGGCAAGGAGCTGGTCGCGCGCGAACTGCACCGCCTCAGCCGCCGCGCCGACGGGCCGTTCGTCGCCCTGAACAGCGCGGCGATCCCGGCCGACCTGGTCGAGAGCGAGTTGTTCGGCCACGCCAAGGGCGCGTTCACCGGCGCGATCGCGGCGCGCGCCGGCGCCTTCGAGCAGGCCGATCGCGGCACGCTGTTCCTCGACGAGGTCGGCGACATGCCGCTGCCGCTGCAGGCCAAGCTGCTGCGCGCGCTCCAGGAACGCGAGGTGACGCGGCTCGGCGCGACCGCCGGCCAGCCGGTCGACGTGCGGGTGATCGCCGCGACCAACCAGGACCTGCCGGCGATGGTCGCCGACAAGACCTTCCGCGAAGACCTCTACTACCGACTGCACGTCGTGCGGATCCACCTGCCGGCGCTGCGCGAGCGACCGGGCGACTCCGTCGAGCTGGCCGAACACTTCCTCGCCGCAGCCTGCAGCCGCCACGGCCTCGGCCGCCGGCGGCTCGCGCGCGACGCCGCCGGCTGGCTCGCCGCGCAACCCTGGCCCGGCAACGTCCGCCAGCTGAAGAACGTCGTCGAGGGCGCGGCCGTGCTCGCCGATGGCGACGAGGTCGCGGCCGCCGACCTGCAGGCCGTCGCCGTGCCGGTGCCGAGCCGCGACGATGGCGGCGCCACCGATTGGTTCCGGTTCGAGCGGCTCGAGGACTTCCGCGCCGCGACCGAGAAGGAGTTCCTGCGCCGCAAGCTGCTCGAGTTCGGCGGCAACATCAAGCGCACCGCCGAACGCATCGAACTGCAGCGCAGCAACCTCTACAAGAAGCTCGAGCGCTACGGGCTCAAGTGAGCCGGGCACGGCCCGCCGCGATCCACCGGCCCGCCGCGATCCACCGGCCCGCCGCGATCCACCGGCCCGACGCGATCCAACCGCAACGGCCCGCCGGGGTCACTTCGCCGCCGGCATGACGAGCTTCTGGCCCGGCCGGAGGCTCTCGTCCACCCCCGGGTTGGCGGCGCGGATCTCGCCGATCATGCGGTCCGCGTTCTTCCTGCCGTAGGCGCGCGAGGCGATCAGCCACAGCGAGTCACCGGCCTTGACCGTGTAGGTCGTGCCACCCGCGACCGGCGCCGACCCGGCGGTCGGGCGTTCCGAGCTGGTGCCGGGCTGCGCGAACGAAGGCCCCCCCTTCGCAGGGGCACCCTTCGTCTCATCGCCGGCACCGGTCCGCGTCGGCTGGCCGAGCGTGTCGGACAGCAACGTGCGCGGCCGGTTGGCCACGGCGACCGCCGCGGCGGCCGCTTCGTCGGCTTCGAGTGCTGCCTTCAGCACCTCGTCGTCGACCCACGGCACGGCGACCTGCTGGCCGGCCTTGAGCACGCGGATCGTCTCGTTGAGCGACAGCGCCTCGTCGAGGTACGGATCGCGCGCGCCGCACCAGCGGCGCACCAGCGACTCCAGCGAGTCGCCACCGCGGGCCCGCACCAGCCGCACCGTGCGATCGCGTTCGCTCGGGCCGAGCTTCTGCGCGACGAAGTCGGCGGCGAGCACCGTCTTGCTGACGGCGTTCAGCGGCTGCTCCGGCGTCACCGCGGCAGGCGCCGGCAGACCGGCCACGCCGCCACTGCGTTCGCCGCCGGTGCCGATCTCGCCCGCGCCATCGCGGCCGACCGGACCGTCCCTGCCGGAACCATCCCTGCCGGAACCATCCTTGCCGGCCAACACGTCGCCGAGGCTCGCCGTGCCGGTGGTCGGCTTCTGGCCGGCGAACGCCGGGTTGCCCGAGTTGGGATCCCGGCCGAACACGACGGCGATGACGAGGATGATCGCGAGGAAGCCCGTGACCGCGTAGACCAGGAGACGCTCGTTCTGCTTCATGTATCCCTCCCTGCCCGTCCGGTTCGCGGACGGCGCAGCGGTTCGTCTGATGCAGCGCGGTGGTATTGACCGTCCCGCGCGCGAACCACGCGCCGGATCGCCACCGTGCCATTCGCCGGATGACCGCCCGACGAAGCGGCAGATGCTACGGAATCTACGCCCGGCGCGCTACATGCGGCTCGGCGAAGTTTGCCCGCCGGCAGCGCGGCCGACGCTCACCGCCCAGCCGGCACGCGGTGCTCGACCACGGTCGTGTCCGCCGGCACGTCGAGCGTCACGCGCGGCGGCGGCTCGGGATTGCGGACCAGATGCCGCAGCACGATCTCGATCTGGTCGCCGCTGCGATCGCGGTAGGCGATCGACGCCAGTTCGCGCCGCGGCGCCTGGCCGTCGCCCCCCGCCCGGGTCGTCACCGCGAGCCGCAGCTCCCGCAACCGCTCGCGCACGTCGGCCGCCTTCGGCACCAGCACGACCTCGGTGCGGACCGGCGGCACCGGCTCGTTCGGCGGCGGCGGCGGCGGCGGCGCGGGCTCCGGCTTCGGCTCGGCGCAGGCCGTGACGACGAACGCCTCGGTCAGGTAGTGCGCGTCGCCGGCGAGGGCGGCGAACAGGCCGTTCGCCAGGTCCGGGCCATCGAGCAAGAAGCGCTCGAGCTGGCGCTTCGCCGGCCGGAACACCTCGTAGGTCGTGCGGCCGAGCCGGATCCACGATTCGCGCGGCGTCGCCGCGTGGAACAGCACGGCGCCCGGTTCGCGGACGAACGCGAACGTGCCGCGGCTGACCAGCGGCTCGGCGCTGAGGTCGGTGGTCCGCCGCTGCTCGTACTCGGCCTGCAGCGCGACGACGTCGCGACCGGCCGTGGCGAGGTCGGCGAGGATCGCCATGGCCCGCGCCTGCTCGGCGGCGGGCGCCGGCACCGGCGCCGCGACGGCCGGCGGCGGCGCGGGCTG
>CAYMRG010000090.1:0-12732 GCA_964392555.1 uncultured candidatus Brocadiaceae bacterium | reverse complement strand
CGCCGCTGCCGCGCGTTCGCGCCGTGCGTCTCGTCGGCGCCGGGGCGCGCGAAGGGCGGGTCGCTGCCAGCCGGGTGGCACAGCTGACCGTGCGGATCGCCGACGCGCGCGGCGTGACCTTCCCGACCGTGCCGGCCATCGCCTGCGAACCGATCGAGGCGACCGCGGCCGAGTCGCTCGAGATGGCGTTGGTGGCGTTGCACGCCGGCGACGGCCTGCTGGCGCGGCTTTGGCTCGCGGCCGCCGGGCGCCGGCCCGGGCCGGCGCCGGACCAGGCGCGCCGGGATCGCATTGCCGCGCTGTTGCGGTAAGGTGGCGCCAACTGGGGATAGTCCCGAGTGCGGCTCGTAGGGGCGTGCCTTCGAGCCATGACCACCTTCGCTCGCCCGCCCATGACCGCAGCCCAGCGCATCACCGTTCGCCATCGCGACCAGAACTACGGCCCCTACTCGCTCGAGCAGACCAACCAGCTGCTCGCCGAGGGGCGGGTTGACCTCGACGACCTCGCCTGGGTCGAGGGCACGCCGGATTGGACGCGGCTCGGCAGCATCCCGGGCATCTCCCGCATGCCGCCGCCGCCACCGCGGGCGATGCCGCCGCGCCAGGCCGCCTGGGGTACGCCGGCACGAGCCGACGAACCGCTGCCCGACGACGTCTCGGACCGCCAGATCCTGCCGGCGTTCCTGTTGGCCTTCTTCCTCGGCGTGTTCGGTGTGCACCGCTTCTACGTCGGCAAGACCGGCTCGGGCATCGCCATGATCGTGCTGACCGTGACCGTGATCGGCCTGATCGTCACGGGCATCTGGGCGACGGTGGACTGGATCCTGATCGTCTGCGGCTCGTTCCGCGACGCCGAAGGCCGCCGCCTCACGCAGTGGACGTGACGCCTGCGCCGGGGTCGCGGCCGAACCACCACAGCCAGCCGGCCATCGCCGCGACCCCGCCGCCGAACGCCCACGGCCACGCGCCGGGGCCGAACAGCACCATCGGCAGGTAGCCGCAGGCTGCGGCGACCGCCATCGCCAGCAGCGCATAGGGGAGCTGCGTCGTGACGTGCGCGAGGTGGTCGCACTGCGAGCCCATCGAGCTGAGCACGGTCGTGTCGCTGATCGGCGAACAGTGGTCGCCGAAGATCGAACCTTCGAGCACCGCGCCGAGCGACAGCAGCATCAGCGTCACGCCGCCGTGCGCCGGATCGCCGAGGAAGGCCCCTTCGCTGCCGAGCCGGTGCGCGAGCAGCACGACGTTGGGCAGCAGGATCGCCATCGTGCCGAAGCTCGTGCCGGTGGCGAACGCCATCAGCGCGCTGGTGAAGAACAGCGCCAGAGGCAGCGCCGCGGGCGCCAGTTCGCCGCCGACCCCGGCGGTCAGGAAGAGGCTGGTGCCGAGGTCGCGGGCGATGTGGCCGAGGCTCCAGGCGAGGAACAGGATGCCGAACGCCGGCACCAGCGCCCGCGTCGCGTTGGCGGCGACCGCGGCGACCGTGCGCAGCGGCAGCAGCCGCTGGCCGAGCGTCAGCAGCACGGCGAGCAGCAACGCCGAACCGGATGCGAACAACAGCGCGAGGTCGGGTTGCGCGCGACCGAGCAGGTAGCGCACCGACGCGGCGAAGCCGTGCACGTCGGCGGGCCAATTGCCGGCGAAGGCGCCCTGGGCCAGCATGATGCCGAGCGCGCCGAACACGAACACCCCGAGCGGCAGCAGCGCGTTGCGCGCGCGCGGCGCCGCCGCGGTCAGCGGTTCGCCGCTGCCGGCCACGGGTGCGAGCGGGTGCGCGTCGTCGGCCAGCACCTTGCCGAGCGTGCGCGCGCGCCGTTCGGCGGCGAGCATCGGGCCGAAGTCGCGGCGCAGCAGGATCACGAGCGCCGGCAGCAGCAGCGTGAACAGGCAGTAGAAGCGGAACGGCAGCGTGTCGAGGAACACCGCGAACGCGTCGTCGGCGCGGAACGGCGTGCCGTCGGCGCGCGTCACCAGCGCCAGCGGCGCGCGGAACTGCGAGACCTCGTAGGCGATCCACGTCGAGAACACCGACAGACCCGCGACCGGCGCCGCGGTGGTGTCGACCAGCCAGGCGAGTTTCTCGCGCGAGACGTGCACGCGGTCGCACAAGGGCCGCATCGTCGTGCCGGTGACGAGGCAGTTGCTGTAGTCGTCGAAGAAGATCGCCAGCCCGGTCAGCCAGGTCGCGAGCTGGGCGCGCGCCGGCGTGCCGACGCGCCGCTGCAGCCAGTGGACGAAGCCGTGCACGCCGCCGTTCGCGGTGACGATGCCGATCGTCATGAACAGGCAGACGACGAACGCCGTGATCCGCAGGTAGAAGTCGCCGCAGATCGACCGTTCCCACAGCGCGCTGCGCAGGTAATGGTCGGCGCCGGCCCAGGTAGTCGCGAGGAATCCGTCCGGCGCGCCGGCGGCCGTCGCGAGCTGCGTCGCCTGCCAGGCGATCGCGCCGCCGAGGCCGGCGAGCAGCAGCGCCAGCAGCACGCGCTGCGTCAGCACGGCGACGACGATCGCGAGCGCCGCCGGCAACAGGCTCCAGCGCGTCGGGAACGCGGCGACGAACGGCGTGGCGCCGCGTTCGCCGGCGAGTTCGGCCTGCACGCCGGCGGTGCCGACGACGACCGTCAGCTGCAGCGCTGCCAGGTTCGGCCCGGCCTGTGGCGCGGCGGGGGCCTGCGAGCCCGCCGCGAGCCACTCGGCGGCCAGCCGCGCGTAGTCCGCTTCACGCCGCGCCCGCTCAGCCGGGTCGGTGATCGGCGGGCTCTGCCGCAGCGTCACCGCCACCGGCGGCAGGCGCCCGTCGCGCACCTGCGTGGCGAACGGCGACCGATCGCCGTCGAGCAGCCACTCGCGGACGCGCAGGTAGCCGAGGTAGGGCACGCCGCGCGCGGCATCGGGCGCCGGCAGCAGCGCGAACAGCGCCGCGAACAGGGCGGCGATCAGGATCCGGGTGCGCCAGCGCATGCCGACCGCGCTTGTATCCGCCGCCAGGCGCGGTGGGGCGGGATTTCCGGTCCGGCCCGCCGGCGGCGACGGTAGGTTTCGCCGCCGATGACTACGGGCCACCTGCAGCGTCGTCTCGGTCTGACCAGCGCGATCTCGATCACGGTCGGCGCGGTGATCGGCTCGGGGATCTTCCTGAAGCCGCTGCCGGTCGCGCAGGCGCTGCCGAGCGAGTCGTGGATCTTCGTGTTCTGGATCGGCCTCGGTCTGGTCTGCCTGTTCGGCGCGTTCGCCTACGGCGAGCTCGGCGCGATGTTCCCCGAGGCCGGCGGCCAGTACGCGTTCCTGCGCGAGGCGTGGGGTGAGCCGGTCGCGTTCCTCTACGGCTGGGTGTTCTTCTGGGTCATCAACAGCGGCACGGTGGCGGCATTGGCGGTGGCGTTCGCCGAGTACCTGCTGCCGTGGTTCGGCGTCGACGCGGCGCAGCAGGAGGCCGAGCCGATGCTCGTCACCGGCGTCGCCGCGGCGATGATCGTCGCGCTGGCGCTCGTCAACCACTTCGGCGTCGTCGTCGGCGCCGCGCTGCAGAACCTGTCGACGTTCGCCAAGGTCGGCTCGCTGGGCCTGCTGGTCGTCGGCGGCATCTTCGCCGCCGTCGGGGGGCGCGGCGAGGTGGCGCATTTCGTGCCGTCGTCCGAGGCCGCCGCGGACCTGACGATGGCCGGCATCGTGACCGCGTTCACCGGCATCTTCTGGGCCTACGAGGGTTGGTACCAGCTGCCGTTCAACGCGGCCGAGCTGAAGCGTCCTGAGCGCAACCTCCCGCTCGGCCTGATCGTCGGCATGGTGGTGCTGATCGCGACCTATGCCGCGGTCAACGCGATCTACCTGCACGTCGTGCCGTTCGACGAGATGCGTTCGCTGCCCGAGAACGCCAAGCAGCAGGTCGCCTTCCTGACCGTCTCGCGCATCTTCTCGCCGCAGGTTGCCGGCTACCTGACGCTGCTGGTCGCGATCTCGGTGATGGGCGCCGCGAACCCGAACTTCCTGTCGTCGCCGCGCGCCTTCTACGCGATGGCCGAGGACGGCCTGGTGCCGGCGCGGCTCAACACGATCAGCCCGCGCTGGGGCACGCCGGTGGTCTCGATCTGGGTGCAGGCCGCCTGGGCCCTGCTGCTGGTCTGGGTGATGCAGAAGTTCGAGGACATCACGGCGTTCGTCGTGTTCGCCGGGTTCCTGTTCTACGCGATGACCGTGCTCGGGGTGTACCGCCTGCGGCGCTCGCGGCCGGACCTGCCGCGGCCCTACCGGTGTACGGGCTACCCGGTCACGCCGGCGCTGTTCGTCGCGGTCTCGGTGGCGTTCGTCATCGCCCTCCTGAACGATCCCAAGGAGCGTTGGAACGCGCTGAAGGGCCTCGCCATCCTCGCCACCGGTGTGCCGTACTACCTGTGGTGGAAGCGGCGGCAGGCGCGGGCGGCGTAGTCGCGCCTGTCCCTGGCAGCCGTCGTGCGCTACTGTCCGGGCGTCATGTCGGTCCTGGAGTTCTCACTGTTCTTCGTCGCCATCCTGGTCGGCTACGTGCTCGTGCACCTGCGCCTCGTGCGGTTCGAGGAGCACATGCGCAAGCTGGCCGGCATCCGCTCGATGGACGATCGGCTGCGCGTCGTCGACGATCGCCTGCGCGTGATGGTCGAGCTGCTCGAGAAGGCGCGGCTCGACCGCATCGAGGGCCACATCGAGCGCCTGCACGAAGGGCTCGAGGACCTGCGCGAAGCGACCGGCGACGTCCGGCAGGCCGTGGTCGAGATTCCGCAGCCGACGGTGCAGCTGGCCGCGGCACCCGACGAACCGCGCCCGGCCGCGGCGGCGCCGGAGCCGTATGGCGCGCGGGTCCAGGGACTGATCGAGGCGCGGCTGCTGCAGATGGGTTACGGCGGCATCCAGATGCTGAGCGAGCTAGGCGCGGCGCGGGCGGATCGCGACACCGAGGTGCAGGTCGAGTGCGAGCGCGGCGGCATGCCGACGAAGGGCCGCGTCGTCGTCCGCAACGGCGCCGTCCGCGACGTGGCGCTGCAGACGGTTGCGCAGATGTTCCCCTGAGACGTTCGCGCGCAGGCCGCCCGACGATCGTGAGGACGCCGCGACGCGGGGCCATTCGCGCGCGCGACCACGCGTTCGGCCCCCTTGGCTCGTGGCCTAGGCAGGTGTTGGCCGCCTTGGAGCCCGACGGCGCGTCAGGGCGCTGCGTCCGGCGGTAGCCAGGCCGTGAAGTCAGCCGGTGGCTCGCAGTGGCAGCGGACCGTTGTGCCATCGGCCGGATCGGTGAACGCGAGGTCGCTGGCATGCAGCAGGTGGCGATCCGGTTCGCCGGCCGGCACGCGCCGGGCGTCGCCCTCGCGCTTGACGCGCTCGACGAACGCCAGGTAGTGCGCGTCGGGGTGGCCGTAGAGCTTGTCGCCGAGCAGTGGTGCGCCGCAGGCTTCGAGGTGCACGCGGATCTGGTGCGTGCGCCCGGTTGCCGGGTGGCAGCGCAGCAGCGTCCGACCGCCACCGCGGGCGATCACGGCGAACTCGGTGCGGGCCGGCTGGGGGTCCCGAGCATCGGCGGCCGCCGACCGCCGCAACGCGATCGAACTCGCGGCTGCGCGGCCGATCGGCGCGTCGACGGTGAAGTCGCTCTGCAACTCGCCGCGGACGATCGCCAGGTAGGTCTTGGCAACCGCGCCTTCGGCGAACTGCCGTTGCAGGTGCCGGCGCGTCGGGTCGTCGCCGGCGAGGACGCACAGACCGCTGGTCTCACGGTCGAGCCGGTGCACGAGCTGCAAGCGTTGGTTGGCCACCAGGTCGCGGCTGATCTGCACCAGCGTGCGCCGCACGAACGGGCCGTCCGCGTGGGCCGGAAGGTGGGCCGGCTTGTCGACGAGGACGAAGCCCGCGCCGCGTTGCAGGACGCGCACCGCGACGTTGGCGAACGGCTCGCGGTGGACGGTCTCCCAGACCAGTTCCACGCCGGCTCGCAGCAAGTCCGATGGCTTGGCGGGGCGGCCTTCCAGGCGCACCCGGCCGGCTTCGATTTCATCCCGCCAGGCTGCCGCGGATCGGTATCGGAACCGTTGGGTCAGGTAATCCAGGACGGTTCCGCCCGCTGCGTGGCGCGGGATCCGGCTGGCGAGGCGGAGGTTCGAATCGCCTTCGACCAATCAACCGTTACCGAGAAGGCCGTGGGTCCATCCGCGCATCCTCGTCCTCCGTCTCGAGATGCGAGGCGTGCAGCTCCTCGTCACCCGACGGTGGAGGCCCTGACTCGTCGGTCGAGCGCGATCAGGCCTGGGCGCGCTCACGACGGCGGCGGCGCAGGAGTGCCGCGCCGGCGAGGCCGGTGCCGACCAGCAGCAGCGTGCTCGGCTCCGGAACGGGTTGGCTGCCGCCGCCACCGGGAGGGCTGCCGCCGCCAGAACCGCCGCTGCCACCGCTGCCGGAGCCCGACGAGCCACCGGGCGTGGTGGTCGACTGGTTACCGGTGCTCGACGAGAGGCTGCCATCCCCGCCCGAACTGCCACCGTCGTTGATCGGCGCCTGAGGACCGTTGTTGGGAGCCGGGGTCGCCGTGCTGGTGTGGTCGGCGCAGGAGGCGAGGCCGAGGCAGGCGATCAGAGTTGGCAGAAGGAGGATTCGCATTGTTGCAGGGGCCTTTGGCGAGGCCTTCGAGAGGTGTCTTGGAAGTATACCAGCAATCGGCATGCCGAGCTCGACTTACCCGGCGATCCGGATCGCCGAGGTTGCCGACGCCCGCCGAAGTGAGGAAGCGGGCGCCGGCATGGCAGCTCGGGCGCCGACAACGTCCGAGACCGAGCGGTTGTTGCACTTCGTCGGGGCGATTCCCGACATGCCGTGAACCGCTACTAGTCGCGTGATCTGGACGGGTTACGCATCCAGCCCCGGGGCAGAGGCAGGGTTTGCGGCGGATCGGCTCGATGCCATCGCGGTCAGCCGCTTTCGCCATCGGCTGGGCCATGCAGATGGCGATTTGTAGACGCTGCGTGTCGGAATCGCGACGGTGGCGGCGGGCTGCCGACGGGCTGCGGATCAGCGCAGTTTCTGGAACCAGTGCAGGGTCCGATCTGCCAGCATGACGAAGGCGCCCTCGGGGCTGGCCAGCACCGCACCTCGCGAACTGCCTTCGAGCCGATAGCAAGGTGTCCCGGCCAGATCGAACACCTGCACGGCCCCGCTGCGCAGGGGCACCAGGAGACGCTCGCCAAACGACACGGCGCCGGCGGCCCAGTCCTCGCCGGGTCGCGCGATCCGGCCGGACTCCGTACCGTTCGTCGGATCGAGCGCGGTGATCGCTTCGGGCGAGACCAGCCAGAGCTTGCCGCCCGCCAGCAGCGGTGCGCCGACGACTTCCCGATCGATGGCGGTGGTCTGCCAGCGCAAGTCGCCCGTGGCGAGGTCGCGACTCTGGATGTGGCTGCGGTCGTCCACCAGCAGCAGGGCGCCGCTGGTGATGATGCCGTAGGCGAAGGCCAGATCGCCGGTCGCCTGCTGCCACTGCGGCGCGAGGTCCGGCAGGGAGTAGGCCGAGGTGCGGCCGTCGTCGCCGATGCAGACGAGCATCCGACCGTGGGTCGCCAGGCGGTAGCGGCTGGCCGTGCCGACCTTGCGGTGCTGTTCGGCGTGGCTGACGACGTCGATGGCGTGCAAGGTGCCGCCGGTCGTGATCAGCACGAGTGAGCCGTCGATCAGCCGCGGTGGCGTCTCGGTCGGCAGGTCGGGCAGGCTCCAGGCCAGCTTGCCGGTGCGGCGGTCGATGGCGCGCAGATCGCCGTCCAGTGACGCGACGATCGCTTCGTTGCCGGCCACCAGGGGCTGGCTCAGCAGCCCGGACAGATCGCCGGTGCGGAACTCCCAGCGGGCGCGGCCGTCGCGCCGCCCGATCGCGGTGAGGACGCCGCTGCGATCGACCAGCAACAGCTGGTCGAGGTCGTCACCGACCGGCGCGACGTCGATCTGGCTCTCGCACTGTCGCCGGGTGGTTGGCTCGAGCCGCAGGTAGCCGGTCCAAGCACCGACCTCGTCGCCGCGCAGGGTCACGGTGTCGGCGGTGAAGCCGTCGAGCTGGACCTGGACCTTGGTCTGCTGGCTCGGCTGGTAGAGCAGGCTGTACGGGGTCGTGCCGACGGTCTGGCCATCGATCGTGACCTGGGCGCCGCGCGGCAGGCTGTCGATCTGCACTGGCAGTTGCACCAGCCGATCGAACGGCAGCTCCGGGAACGCCTTGCGCAGGCCGCGGTAGGCCGCCTGCGCGGCCGGGAAGTCGCGCGCGGTGCACGCGTTGCGGGCGACTTCGAGGCCCTGGCAGATGGTCTCGTTGCGCGTGATCTGCTCGCGGAAGTGCGTGCGCAGTTCCTCGTCGCCGGCCTGCGAACCCATCAGCTTGCGGTAGAGCTCGAGCGCGCCGGCGAAGTCGAGCGCCTGCTCCTTGGCGACCGCCTCCTTGAACATCGGATCGAGCTGCCGCTCATGCTCGGTGCGCTGCAACGCCTCCTCGTAGCCCATGCGTCGGCCGAGGGCGGTCGAGAAGGTCGCGCGGCTCGCGGTGAGCAGGGCTTCGATGCGCTCGCGATGTGGTTCGAGCAGCGGGGGCCATTGGCCGCCGGCGCGGATCGCCTCGAGCTGCGAGAACGCGATGTGGAGTTCGGTCGGGCAGGCCTTCTCCAGCTCATCGAGATACTGCTTGAGCTGGCGACGATCGAGCGCGACCGTCGGCTCCGGCGGCAGCTGGAAGGGCAGCGCCTTGGCGATCCCTTCGAGGCGGCCGAGCAGGGCGTCGAAGCGGGCGGCAACGGCTTCCGCGACCTCGGCCCGGAGCGGCGCGTCGGCCGCGAGCTGGTCGTAGACCGTCAGCGCAGTCCGCAGTTCGCCCTTGTCCAGATGCTGTGCCGCGAGCGCGAGCTGAGCCGCCGTCTTCTGCCGACGGATCTTCTGGGCACGCGTTCGCTCGGCGGAATCGGCGAAGGTGATGCGCCGCTGCAGGTCCTCGACCTGCTCGCAATCACCGATCGCCGTGCGCAAGGCGTCGAGTCGCTCCTTCGCGGCCGGGATGTCGTTGTCGCCGAGTCGAGCGGTGATGTCCGTGTCGGCCGCCTGCAGCGCCGAGTCGAAGCGATGCTGTTGCCAGAAGGCGAGGGCGGTGCCGCCGAGCAGGATGGCCGCCACGCCGGCGGCACCCATGCGGATCGCGCGACCGAGGCGCGTCTGGCGGAGCTGATGGAGCAGTTTCTGCGCGTCCTTGCGCGTGCGGTCGAGGCGCAGGATCGCGGCGCAGGTCTCGGCGGCGTGCTGGCGGTCCTTCTGGGCGGCGTACATCTCCGCCAGTTCCATCAGCGCATCGGCGGCGCCCTGTGGATCGCGGGCCTTCTGTCGGGCGCGTGCCTCGCGGACGAGGATCTGCGGCTTGACCGATTCGGTGGCGCGGGCGTCGGCGACGATCTCGAGCGCCGTGCTGGTCAGGTCCGCTTCGATCAGGGCATCGAGCAGGTCGAGGGTGACCTTCTCCAGCTCGACCGAGTCGGGACTGCCGTGCGCGATCAGGATCGTGCGCAGGAAGCTGACCGTGCCGGTGTCGTTGGGCGAGAGTTCGCGGGCGCGCCGCGCGAACTTCAGCGCGACCTTCGGATCGTCAGTGTTCTGTGCCGCTTCGAGCAGCAGGGCCCCGGCGAGCCGCTTCTCACCGGCGCGTTCCATCGCGGCCGCCATGCCGCGCAGCACCTCGACATCGCGGGCGCCGGGGCGATCGCGCAGGGTCTGCAGCAGCAGCAGAGCGCGCTTCTCCTGGTTGCTCTCGGCGTGCTGGCTGGCGAGCTCCAGCATCGCCTGGTCGTCGACGTTCGCGATCAGCCCGCCCATGGCGAGATCGCGGGCGGCGCGCGACATGTCGAACAGGCCGATCGTCGACTGGTCGGCGATCTCGCGGTAGGTCGAGCGGCCGTCGGCGCCGACCAGGACGGTGCGATGCGCTTCGTTGAGCGCGCTTTCGTCGGCGGGATCGGCGATCCGCACCGGCACCTCGTCGAGGCTGCTGATCGCGGCGAGGATGCTCTGCCACTCGTCCGAGCGCCGGGCCACCTCGAGCAGCAGGCTGTTGACCTCGAATTCCGGGCAGCTCTCGAACGCGGCGCGCTGCGCCTGGTCGGTGAGTTCGCCTTTGTAGAACTCGAACGCGCCGTGCCGCCACGTGAACAGCGCGAACAGATCCTCGGCGACCTGCATGCCGGCGATGGCGTCGATCTGATCCTGCTCGAGCAGCCCTTCGCGAACGAGCAGCTGGCCGAGCGGCAGCTTCTCCTTCCGTTGCAGCAGCAGCGTGCTGCGGAGCTGCTCGGCCTGGATCAGGCCGGCCTGCACCAGGCGCTGGCCGAGGCGGCGCAGCGCGACGCGGCCAGGGACCAGGATCCGCACGGTGCCATCGGTGCAGTAGACCTGGCGCTCCTCGAGGGGGTTGCGGACCCGCAGCACGCCCTCCATCTTGGACATCGCCAGCGTCTGGAAGATGTCCGCCAGGTTGATCTGCTCGAGATCGCCCCGCATCGTGACGGTCTGTGGATCAGCGGCCTGGCTCTGGGCAGGGGCCTCCGCAGCCGCAGCTTCCATCAGGAAGTCGACTTCGGCATCGTCCAGCAGGCTGCCCTTTTCCCTCATGCTCGCCCGATCACTGCGCAGACAATTCGGTCCCAGCCGTGGCACCCGGCCAGGACTGCGACTGCTCGCCTGTATCGGCGGGCTGTCGGTCCTGGCTCAAATCGCTTGCAGCCAGGAAGCCGGGGGCGGACCGGCCGGTGGCGTGGGGTGGTGCAGCGGTCGGGATGACCGGCTGCGGGAGCTTTTCCACAAGCTCCTGGTCGCGGCGCCGAGTCGCGACCTCGCGGCCGGGTGGCAGCTCGCGGTCGACGTCGGCCGGCCGGCCGCGCCGCTGCTATGGGAGATGCTGCGCGAAGAGCGGTCCCATCTCGGGCGCAAGCTCGCGGTCCTGGTCGCCGCGGTGCTCGCCGGCGGCGAACGCGAGGACGATCGGCTGTTCGCCTGGCTCGACCAGCAGGATCCGATGATCGAGGAACGGGCGATCGTCGCGATCCTGTTCGCCCTCGGTCCTCGGCGCAGCCGTCCGATGCCCAACTTCTGGGGACGTTGCCTCGGGCCCACGAAGACGCCGGGGCAGATCCTGTCGATCGCCGCGCGCCTGGCCGCGGCGCGCTTCCCCAACACGGAGCAGGGCGCGCTGCCGCTGGCCGACGACGATCCCGGGCAGGCCGGTGCTGCGGCGTTCGCCGGCCTGCCGGTGCCGACCGGCCTCGCTGCCCGGCTATGGTCGATCCGCACCGCGCCGCGCTACGTCGACCTGTTCGGGCGCGGCGCGCTGCTCGGCGGCGTGCGCCGGCGCGGTGACGATCCCACGGCCCAGGACGGGTTGCTGGAGCGAGCGCGGGAGCTGTCGACGTTCGTCGGTGAGCAGGGGACGGCCGTGCGCGCGGCGGCCCTGCTGCTGCGGATGCGAGCCGACGACCAGCGACCGGTCGGGCCGCGGCTCGAATGGCAGTTGCTGGAACTCGCCGCGGCCGAATCGCCGGCGGCGCGCGCGCAGCAGCCGTGGCTCGCCGCCGTGCCACAGCCGCGCGACGAGGATCCGCGGCGTTTGGCGGTCTGCTACGTCTTGTCGCGCGAGCCCGCAACCGTGATCGCCGAGCGGGCGCAATGGGCGGGGGAGCCGCGGCTCGGGCCCGAGGCCGACATCCGCCGCCACATCGCCGTCGCGTTGGCCTGGCGCCTGCTCGGCGACACCGAGGGGGCGGCGGCGAACCAGGTCGCTGCGGCATCGTTGGCTGCGGACTTGCCAGGCGTGCCGGAATGGGCGCTGGTCCGCTGGGCGGCTGGCGGTGCGATCGAACCGTCCACCACGGTCGCCGATCCGCGTCTGCGGGCGCTGGTCGAGGTCGCAGCGGCCAGGCGCCTGCCCCGTCAGGCCGCTCGCACGGCGCTCGAGGAAGCGCTGTGGCGTTGGGGCAGCCATCCTGGGCTCGGGCTCTGGCAGCAGGAACGGTTGCTGCTCCGCGACCTGTTGCTCGTCGGCAGCAACCCGGGCGGCAGCCGCTACCAGCCCCAGGTACCACCCGAGAAGCGCTACCGCCCGACCGGGTTCGGGCCGGACCACGTGCTGTTCGAGGTTGCGGTCGCGCTCTACGACTTCCTGGCGCAGCCGCGCGGCGGGGTCCCGCCCGAATACCGGCTGCGGTGATCCTGCGGCGACCTGCCGGTGGCACGGCGCGGGCGCGCAAGCAGACTGGCCGCTGCGCTTTCCGGCGACGCGATCGGCGGTTTCGCCGGGTAGGATCGGTGCAACGCCCGGAGTTCGGGTCCGTTGTCCTCGCGCCCTCGGGCGCCACCGCGTGTGCGTCCCGGCGCATCTCCGCTTCCACTCGCATGCCACCGTCTCCGCTCGCCAATGACGCCAACCTCGGCCCCGCCCCCGAGGTCGAGGGCTACAAGGTCCTCCCGCCCTGTGTGATCTACGCCAAGGTCGGGCAGGGCGGCATGGGGGCGGTCTATCGCGGCCGGCACCTGAACCTCGACATCGACGTCGCGGTCAAGTGCTTGAAGCCAGGACTGGTCGCCGACGACGACCAATTCGTCGTCCGCTTCCGGCGCGAAGCGCGCGCGGCGGCGCGGATCAACCACCAGAACGTGATCCGCGTCTACGACGTCGCCGAGGACCATGGGCTGCACTACCTG
>CAYMRG010000089.1:1688-12757 GCA_964392555.1 uncultured candidatus Brocadiaceae bacterium | reverse complement strand
CTTCGCCCCGCCGAGCACGCTTCGGGTCGCCTGACGCCGCAGGACGGCGAAAGCGACGCACTCGGGTCGTGGTGGTGGTGAGTGGTGCGGGCTAGATTGCCCCAGATGATTCCTCGGCGGCGGGCGACGCGGCGGCGGTGGGGCGCGTGAGCGAGCCCCGCCGATCGCTGCACAAGCTGGCGGAGCGCGTGCTCGGCAAGGGCGGCGATGTGCCGCTGGCGATGCTGCTCGAGCACCTCGCGCCGGTCGACCAGCTGCGCGCGCTGGCGCGCAAGCTCGGTCTCACGCCCAAGGGCGGCTTCCGCATCGAGCGGGCGCCGGCGCACGTCCTCGCACCGCTGCTGGCCGAACAGCGCGACGCCGAGCACGTCGAGGAGATCCTGCAGTTGCTCGTGCCGCGCCCGGCGCCGTCGTCGGCCACCGCGACGGCGACGCCCGATGCCGAGCTGCAGGCGCGCCTCGCCTTGCGCGAGGGCGAGCTGGCGCGCCTGCGCGAAGAGCTCGAGCGGGCGCGCCAGGGTGCCACCCGGGCCGGCGAACGGGCCGACGAGCAGCAGCGCCGGGCCGAGCAGGCCGAAGCCGAGGGCACGCAACTGCGCGCCGAGCTGCAGCGCGAAGCGAAGCGGCGCGACCACGCCGCACCCGCGGTGGGCGCGAGCGACCGCGACCTGGCGCAGCGCGCGCGCGATCTCGAGGACGAGCGGAACGGCCTGCTGGCCGCCGACGAGGCGCTGCGTCGTCAGCTCGCCCACAACCAGAGCCAGCTCCGTCGCATGACGGATCACGTCGCCGAACTCGAGTCGCTCGTGCCCAAGGGGCGCCGTCGCAAGGCGCCGCCGCCCGAACCCGCCGACGAACGCCGCTTCCGGCTGCCGCGCTTCCTGCCATCCTTCTACAAGTCGCTGGAGGGCAAGGACCGTCGTTCCGTGGAACGCGCGATCCAGGCGCTGCTGCTGTTCTGCACCGAAGGCCACGCCTATCCGGGCCTCGAGGTCAAGCAGCTCGGCGGCCAGGACACCTGGAGCCTGCGCGCTTCGCTCGGTCTGCGCGTCTACTTCCGGCCGCTCGCCGACGGCGACATCGAGGTGCTGGAGCTGGGCGATCGCGAGGACCAGCACACGACGCTGCGCCGGCTCAAGGACCGCTGATGCGCGGACCGCGACGTGAACCCCTGTTCCTGCGGCCCGGCGGCCCGGTGCTGTTCCCGGATCCCGAACGCTACGACCGTGAAGGCCTCGTCGCCGTCGGTGGCGATCTGCATCCGGACCGGCTGCGCGCCGCCTACGCGCGCGGCATCTTCCCGTGGTATGCCGAGGGCTATGTGCCGATGTGGTGGAGCCCCGATCCGCGCGCCGTGCTCGATCCGCAGGCGCTGCACGTCTCCCGCAGCCTGCGCAAGACGATCCGTCGCGGCGGCTTCACGCTGAGCTGGAACCACTGCTTCGCGCGCGTCATGACCGAATGCGGCCGCGGTCGCAAGGACGGTTCGTGGGTGATCCCCGAGATGATCGTCGCCTACGAGCGCCTGCATCGCGAAGGCAACGCCCACAGCCTCGAGGTCTGGCAGGGCGAGGATCTCGTCGCTGGCACCTACGGGGTGCAGATCGGGTCGCTGTTCGCCGCCGAGTCGATGTTCCACCGCAAGACCGACATGTCCAAGGTCGCGGTGGTCGCGCTGGTCCGGTCGCTGTTCGCCGCGGGGATCGAACTGCTCGACGTGCAGTTCGCGACCGCGCACCTGCGCACGCTCGGCGCCCACGAGATCCCGCGCCGCGACTACCTCGAACGGGCGGCCGCGGCGACCCTGCGGCCCGTCGACCTGCAGCGCCTGTCCGTCGCCGTCGACGCGTAGCGAGCACTTCTTTCAGTGTGCCGGTAGGGATGACCGAACTCGGCTGGCCGTTGCCGCCGCCTGCAGCGTAGGAGCGGATGGGCATCGCCCCGGTACGGTCTTCGATGTGGGGAAGTTCGTTCCGTGGTAACCACCGCATGACACACCCCCTCGTCCGCGTCGCCTCTCTCACCGCATGCATGGCCATCGCGCCTTTCGCGTCCGCCCAATCCTGGCACGCGATCGCCCCGACCGCATCGCCGCCTGCCCGCCTGGGCGCCGCCGCCGCGACGGACCTCGGCACCGGCCAGGTCGTCCTGTTCGGTGGCCAGGCCGGCTCCAGCTACCTCAACGACACGTGGCGCTTCGATGGCGCGACCTGGACGGCGAGCACGGGCACGAGCCCGGCCGTACGGATGCGCGCCGCGATGGCCTACGACGCGAGCCATGCGGCGGTGGTGATGTTCGGCGGCGTCAACGGCGTCAGCGTCAACAGCATCCTGCAGGACACCTGGCGCTACGCGAACGGCGCGTGGTCGCAGGCCGCGACCGGCTTCCCGGTGCCGCCGCGCCGGTTCGGCCATGCGATGGCCTCCGACTCCGCGCGGCAGCGCGTCGTGATGTTCGGCGGGCGCACCAACGCCGGCACGATCTACCTGCAGGACACCTGGGAATGGGACGGCGCGACGTGGACGCCGCTGTCGCCCGCGCACATGCCCACCAACCGCATGGGCCACGCGATGGCGTTCGATCCGGTCCTCGGCCAGGTGGTGCTGTTCGGCGGGCTGCAGCTCGGCGGGCCGTTCCAGAACGACACCTGGACGTGGAACGGCGTCGATTGGACGCAGCTCGCCCCGGCGATGGCGCCGAGCGCGCGCGGCGACCACGCGATGGCGACCGATGCGGCGCGCGGTCGCGTCGTGCTGTTCGGCGGCTACGACGGCGGCGACCTGGTCGACACCTGGGAATGGACCGGCGCGACCTGGGCGACGATCGCCGGCCTGACGTCGCCCGGCGTGCACGCATTGGCGCCGCTGGCGACCGGCCCGACCGGGCGCCACGTCATGCTGTTCGGTGGCATGGACGCGAGCGGTGGCGCGCTGGGTGACACCTGGCACTACGGGCAGCTCGCGGCCACGCACAGCATCGGCGCCGGTTGTGGCGTGCCGCCGCTGACGCTGGCGCCGACCGGCGGCAGTCTGCCGGTGCTCGGCCAGACGTTCGCCGCGACGATCACCGCGCCGGCCGGCGCGCTGCCGTTCCTGTCGCTGGGCATGAACCAGGTCGCGGTCGATCTGGCGTTCGCCGGGATGCCGAACTGCATGCTCTACCACGACCTGACGGTGCTCGGCCTCGGCTGCACGCCGTCCGGCAGCGAATGGACGACGTCCGTCGCCCTGCCGAACCAGCCGGCCTTCGTCGGCGTCGAGATCTACGCCCAGGGCTACGCGCTGGCGATCGGTGCGAATCCGCTGGGGCTCATCACCAGCAACGGTCTCGGCCTCCTGCTGGGGATGCCGTGAGCTGCCGTGATCTGCGTCGTAGGCTGCTGCTCGCGGCCGGGTTGGGCCTCGCGTCGATCGCCCCGGTCACGGCCCAGTCGAGCTGGTCGACGCTGAACCCGGCCAGCGGGCCCGGCTACCGCGCCGCGGCGGCCGCCGCGTCCGGCTTCAACACCGTCTGGATGTTCGGCGGCGCATCGACAGCCGGGTTCTACGCCGACACCTGGGAGTGGGACGGTGACGATTGGCACCAGCGGCTGCCGGCTGCCTCGCCACCGGCGCGCTCGGGTGCGGTGTTCGCGACCGACCTGACGCAGGGCAAGCCGCTGTTGTTCGGCGGCAACCGCGTGTCGCCGTCGCTGCAATGGTTCGGCGGCACGCACCTGTTCACCGCGGCAGCGCCCGCGGCGACGCCGTTCGGCGGGGGCTGCGCCGGCAGCGCGGGGACGCCGACACTCGGCAGCGCACCGAGTCCGTTCCTCGGTGGCCCGTGGTCGACCTACGTCGCCGACGTGCCGCTCAACGCGCCGCTGTTCCTCGCCATCGGTCTGTCGAACGCTGCGTGGGGCACCGCCGCCCTGCCGCTCGATCTCACGGTGCTCGGCATGAACGGCTGTGACCTGCTGATCAGCCCCGACCTGCTGCTGTTCGCGCCACCGCAGGCGGCGACGGCCGTGACCGTGCCGATCGCGCTGCCCAACGACGCGCTGCTCGCCGGCCAGACCATCTACGTGCAGGCCATGGTGCTGGACGCAGCGGCGAACCCGTTCGGCGCGACGCTGACCGGCGCGGTGGCGGCGCACCTGGCGCTGCCCTAGCAGCCCGGGTTTCGACAGGGCGCGGTGGCAGGATTTGCGCCACCTCGCCGGCCGCCGCGTCCGAACAAGGAGCAGGCCGCCTACGCACCTGAGCACCCCCGGAGGGGAGCCGGATCGCGTACCCTTCCGCGGCTGCTTGCCCGCCATGCCCCGACCCGCCGCTGAGAACCCCGCCGCGCCCGCCGCGTCCGTCGCGCCGACCGCCCTGGCGCCATCGACGCTGTACCGCGAGATGCTGCGCATCCGTCGCTTCGAACAGGAGCTGCAGCGGCTGGTCGGCAGCGGTGCGATCGGCGGCACGACGCACCTGTGCGCCGGCCAGGAGGCGATCGCGGTCGGGGTGTCGGCGCTGCTGTCGCCGCAGGACCAGGTGGTCAGCACGCACCGCGGCCATGGCCACCTGCTGGCGAAGGGCGCGCGCTGCGACCGCGCACTCGCCGAGTTCGCCGGCAAGGTCACCGGCTACTGCCAGGGCAAGGGCGGCAGCCAGCACACGGCGGTGCCCGAACTCGGCCACATGGGCAGCAACGGCATCACCGGCGGTGGCCTGCCGATCGGCGCGGGGCTCGCGCTGGCGCAGAAGCTGCGCGGCACCGGCCACGTCGTCGTCGCCTACCTCGGCGACGGCGCGGCCGCGACCGGCAACTTCCACGAGACGTTGAACATGGCCGCGCTGTGGCGGCTGCCGTTCGTGCTCGAGAACAACGCGTTCGCGATGTCGACGCCGGTCGCGACGCACTCGGCGTGCGCGAGCTACGTCGACTGGGCGTCGCGCTACCGCGGCATGGCGACCGCGGCCGTCGACGGCAACCGCGTGCTCGACGTGCTCGCCGCGGCGCGGCCACTGCTCGAACGCGCGCGCGCCGGCGACGGTCCGGCGTTGCTCGAGTGCGCCACGTGGCGGCACTTCGGCCACAGCAAGAGCGATCCGTGCGCCTACCGCAGCAAGCAGGACGACGCGGCGTGGCGCGAACGGGATCCGCTGGCGCAGTTGCAGGCGGCCGCCGGTCTCGACGCCGCGGCGATCGCCGCGGTCGGCGCCGAGGTCGAAGCCGAGATCGCGGCCGCGGTGCAGTTCGCGCTGCAGTCGCCGGCCGGCGACCGCGCGGTCGCGCTCGCCGACCTCGACGTCCCGGCGTTGCCCGATGACCGCGGCGCGGCGCCGTGTCGGATCGCGGTCGGCCAGGAGGTCTCGGTCACCGAGGCGCTGCGCGAGACGCTGCGCGGCGAGCTCGCGCGCGACGAACGCGTGCTGTTCCTCGGCGAGGACCTCGGCGTCTACGGCGGCGCGTTCGGCCTCAGCCGCGGCCTGCTCGAGGAGTTCGGACCGGAGCGTGTGCGCGAGACGCCGATCAGCGAGAACTCGTTCACCGGGCTCGCCGTCGGTGCGGCGGTCGGCGGCATGCGACCGGTCGTCGAGCTGATGTTCGGCGACTTCGTCACCTGCTGCATGGACGCGCTGGTCAACCACGCGGCCAAGCTGCGCTACATGTACGCCGGCCAGGTGCGCGTGCCGATGACCCTGCGCATGCCGATCGGTCGCCGCAACGGCTACGGCGCGACCCACTCGCAGAGCCTCGAGGCGTGGTTCCTGCACGTTCCCGGGCTGCAGGTCGTCTGCCCGTCGAACGTCGCCGACGCGGTCGGGCTGCTGCGCACGGCGATCCGCACCGACGCGCCGGTGCTGTTCCTCGAACCCAAGCTGCTCTACCCGGCGAAGGGGCCGATGCCGGCCGCGGACCACCTGGTGCCGCTCGGCAGCGCGCGCGTCGATCGCGAAGGCCTGGACGTGACGCTGTTCACCTACGGCCAGTGCCTGCCGGTGTGTCGCGCGGCCGCGGAGCTGCTGGTCGCCGAAGGCATCCGCGCCGGCATCGTCGACCTGCGCTCGCTGGCGCCGCTCGACGTCGACACCTGCGCCGCCGTGCTGCGCGCGACCGGGCGCGGCGTCGTCGTGCACGAAGGCTCGGCGACCGGCGGCGTCGGCGACGCGCTGGTCGGCGCGCTGCTGCCGCGCGTGTTCGGCTGGCTGCACGCGCCGATCGCGAAGGTCGCGGCGGCGCACACGCCGATGCCGTCGTCGCCGCAGCTCGAAGACCTCGTCATGCCGAATGCCGCGGCGGTCGCCGCCGCCGCGCGCCAACTGGTGCGGGACTACTGATGGCCAAGCTGCAACATCTGCCGCATCTCGGCACCGCCGAAGACGACGTGCTGTTCGTCGAGTGGCTGGTCGCGCCCGGTGAGGTGGTCCGCGCCGGGCTCGCGATCGCGACCGTCGAGACGCTGAAGGCGGCGTTCGAGGTCGAGGCCGAGCACGACGGCGTGCTGCTGCGCCAGCTCTGCGCTGCCGGCGAACGCGTGCCGGTCAGTGCGCCGATCGCGGTCGTCGGCGCCGCCGGCGAAGCGTGCGACGACGCCGAGGTCGACACGCTGCGCGCTGCCGAACGGCCGGCGGCCGCCGCGGCGAGTGCGCCCGCGATCGAGCCGGTGGTCGCGCCGCGGCCGTTCGCGGCCGGTGAGGCGCCGGTCGCGCCCGCGGCACGGCGCCGGGCCGCCGAGCTCGGCGTCAACATCGCCGTGGTCCGCGGTGGCGGCCCCGACGGCCTGGTGCGCGTCGTCGACGTCGAGGCGTGCCATGCGGCTCGCGCCGGGTCGCCCGTTCCGCCGTCCGGCGCCGCGACCGCGCGCTGCGGCTTCACCGGCCGCCTCGATCCCGAGTTCGTCGCGCAGCTGCGCCGCGACCGCGACGCATTCGCCGCGCTCGCCTCGGACTTCAAGCTGCTGCTCTACCGCCGCGCCGGCGCCGAGATCGGTGCCGACTGCAAGCTCGCGCCGGGCGCGGTGCTGGTCGCCGACAAGCTGGTGCTCGGCGACGGTGCATTCGTCGGCCGCGACACGGTCGTCGAGGTGTCGGACCTGCACGCCGGCCCGCTGCTGCACTTCGGCGCGCGCTGCCGGATCCGCTGCACGCGCGCGCGCTTCGGCGACAACGCGTTCTTCGCGGACGACGTCGAGATCGGCGGCGGCGGAGCGATCGATCCCGAGGCCGAGCTGCTGGTCGGCAGCCACGGTTTCGTCGGCGAACACGTGCACCTCAACCCGTGCCGCACGCTGCGCATCGGCGACGAGGTGGTCGTCTCGCGCAGCGCGTGCGTGATGACCCACTCGTTCGGGCCGAGCTGGCTGCGCGGCTATCCGAGCCGCTTCGCCGGCGTCACGATCGGCGACGGCGCGCAGATCGGCATCGGCGCGGTGCTGTTCCCCGGCGTCGAGGTCGGCGCCGGCGCGGTCGTGCTATCGGGTTCGTCGGTCGTCACGGCGGTCCCGCCGGGGCGGCTGTTCGGCGGCGTGCCGGCGACCGACCAGAAGGCCGCCGCGGTGCAGCTGAGCGCCGAGGACGTCGCCCAGCGCGCCGGTGTGCTCGTGACGGAGTTCGCCCGGCAGCTCGCGCTGCGCGGCTTCACGGTGACGACCCACGACGGTGGCGGCGGCGCGCAGACGGTCGCGGTCGCGCACCAGGACGGCACGCACGTGCTCGAGTTCGCGCCGCGCGCCGCGTTCGGGCCGATGCCGACCGCGTGCGTCGAACGCGTGCTCGTCGCGGTGGTCTTCGCCGACGACCTGTTCGCGAGCGCGCCGGCGAACGCGACCGCGATCGCCCTCGATCCGCCGCGCGTCCGCGGCCCGCTCGGGCCACTGGCGAGCGCCTTCCGCGAGTTCCTGCGCAAGCGCGGCGTCCGGCTGCACCCGCGCACCTGGGCCTACACCGGAGGCTGGCTGTGAACGACGGCTTCGATCTGCCAGCGGCGCCGCAGTGCGCCTACAGCCTGCCGCACTATCGCTGGCTGCTCGAACAGGCCAAGGCGAAGTTCTGGCTGCCGCTGGTCCGCGACGTCGCGCGCGGCGTGCCGGATCGCGCGTTCCTGCTGATCCGCCACGACGTCGACATCACGCCGTGGAGTGCGCTGCGCATGGCCGAACTCGAGCGTTCGCTCGACGTGCGCACGACCTACTACTACCGGCTGCACGCGCCGTTCTACAACCTGATGGAGGGCGCGGCGCTCGATTCGGTGCGGGCGGTCGCGGCGATGGGGCACGAGGTCGGGCTGCACTACGAACCCGGCTTCTTCCTCGAGCGCGGCATGGACCCGGTGGCGGGCACGCGCAGCGACCTGCGGACGTTCGAGGAGCTGGTCGGCTTCCGCACGCACACGATCGCGCAGCATCAGCCGGCGCAGGGGCCGGTGCTCGCCGACATCAGCGAACACCACCCGTGCGCCTACCAGCCGGCGCTGGTGCGCGACATCCCGTACTTCGGCGACAGCGGCTTCCACTGGCGCGAGGGCTGCGTCTGCACCAAGTTCGATCGCCGGCAGATCCACACGCTGATCCACCCGCACTCGTGGGTGCGCGACGCGCGGCCGTGGCAGCAGGTGCTGCTGGCGCACGCCGACGACCTCGCCGGCCGCCTGCGCGGCGAGATGACCGCCTACGTGGCGCACGTCGAGGAGTACCTCGCGCGGCGCGCCGAACTCGACCGCGCCCGCGAGGCGCGCTACCGGAGCTGACGCCGATGGACGTGCTGCACCTGTGCCACCAGTTCGCGCCGGAGACGCGCGGCGGCGTCGAGTCGTACGTGTCCGACGTCGTCGGCGCGCAGCGCGCGGCCGGACAGGACGTGCACGTGCTGACCGGCAGCCATGCGCCGTGGCCAACGGTCGGGCTCGAGGAGCTGCGCGTCGGCGACGTGCCGATCCACCGTTTGCACCGCGACGACCTGTTCTTCGACCTGTTCGGCAAGGCCTGGCATCCGGGCGTCGAAGCCGCGCTCGCGGCGTTCCTGCGGCGGCATCGACCGAAGGTCGTCCACGTCCACCAGTGGATCCGCCTGACCAGCAACCTGGTCGAGGTCGTGCAGCGCGAAGGCATCCCCGCGGTCGTCACGCTGCACGACTACTACGCGTCGTGCCCGCGCGCCTTCCGCCTGCGCCGCGACGGCAGCGCGTGCTGCCGCGAACTGTCGGCCGCCTCGTGCCGCGACTGCGTGCCGCGCTACGGCCACGAGACACCGGCCGAGGTCGACGCGATGATCGAGCTGTTCGCCGACCAGAGCCGCGCCGAGCTGACGATGGCCGAGGCCGTGCTCGTCGGGGTCGCGTCGACCGCGGACCTGATCGCAACCACGCTCGGTCTGCCGCGCGAACGCTTCGCCGTGCTCAGCCTCGGCTACCGTCGGCGTTTTCCGGGCCAGCCGCCGCTGCCGGCGCCAGCCGCCGATGGCCCGCTGCGCTTTGCGTTCTGGGGCGGCGTCGCGCCGCACAAGGGCATCCGCGAGCTGGTCGCCGCGATGCGGCTGCTGGTCGCCTCGGCGCCGCCGCGCGCGTGCGAGCTGCACGTGCTCGGCGGCTTCGCCACGCCCGAACTCGAAGGCGAACTGCGCGCCGCCGCACAGGGCTTGCCGATCGCGTTCCACGGGCCGTTCCAGACCGAGCAGCTGCGCACGCTGCGGCCGGCGGTCGGCGTGTTCCCCAGCACGTGCCTCGAGACGTTCGGCATCGTGCTCGACGAGTGCTTCGAACTCGGCCTGCCCTGCATCGTCACCGACCGCGGCGCGCTCGCCGTCCGCGCGGGCCGGGGCGGCCTGCAGACGGCGGCCGGCGACGCCGCCTCGCTCGCCGCGGCGATGCGCCGCTTCGTCGACGAGCCGCGGCTGTGGCACGAGCTGCGCGCCGGGTTGCCCGAGCTGCCGCCCGACCTCGACGCGCACCGCCGCGAACTCGACGCCGTCTACGCCGCCGCCGCCGCGCGCCGCGCCGCGGCCGGTCCGGTCACCGCCGGCATTCCGTTGGCCCGCCGCGCCGAGGTGCTGGTGATGCAGCGGGAATCGGCGCTGGGCCGGCTGCCGTGCAACGAACGGCGTTGACGTAACCTCGGCGGGAGCGGCCGGAATCTGCTCCCCGCGTGTACCCTTTGGCGTCGCCCCAGGCATCGGAAGCGGCGATGATCCCGACTCCGGTGGCAGTACCTCGCCTTGGCGACCCGGCCGCGTTCGTGGCGCAACACCAGCGCGGTGTGCTGCGGTGGCTGCGACTGCTCGGCTGCGAGCCGGCGCGCGCCGAGGAGCACTGCCAGGATGCGCTGCTGGCCGCGCTGCACCACGGCATGGATCAGCGGCCGGCACCCGTCGCGGCCCGGTGGCTGCGCACCGCGGCGCGCAACGCGTTCTGGATGGCGCTGCGCCGGGAGCGGCGTCAGCCGCGGGTGGCGGAGCTCGCCGAACTCGAACAGGCATGGCTTGCCGTGCACGGCGACCAGGATGGCGGGGACGGAGCGCTCGAGGCGCTCCACGAATGCCTCGACGGCGCGGAGCCGCGCGATCGTGCGCTGCTCGAACAGCGCTACCGCGACGAGGTGTCGCGCGAGGCGATGGCGGAGTCGTTCGGCCTCGGCGAGGCGGGGATCAAGCAGGCGCTGCGACGGGCGCGGCTGCGCATGCAGCAGTGCGTCGAAGGCAAACTGGCGGCTCGCGCCGCACGGGAGGAGCGATGAACGGCAAGCACGATGTCACGGACGGGCCGCAGGCGGTGATCGATCTCCTGCTCGCGGAAGCGCTCGCGCCGGGTGCGGCGCGCGACGGCGAGGCCGATCTTGCCGCGGCGGTGCTGCGTCGCTTCGCCGATGGCGAGGCGGCCGCGGTGGCGGCGCGCCTGGCGCACGGCGATGGCAACCTGGCGCTCGGCAGTGCGCCGACGACGCGGTGGCGCCAGCAGTGGCTGGTCGCGGCGATCGTCATGCTCGCGGTCGGCGTGTTGTTCGCCGTCGCCTGGTCGCGGCGCGAACCCGAACGCAGGATGGCCGGCGAGCCGACCCAGGATCCGGCGCCGGCGCCGCAGGGGGCCGTGCCGGTCGGGAGCCTCG
>CAYMRG010000089.1:0-1588 GCA_964392555.1 uncultured candidatus Brocadiaceae bacterium | reverse complement strand
GTGACCATCGGGCTCGGCGCGGCGGGCGACCTGAGCATCGGGGGCGCGGGTGCCCATGCACTGCGCGAATTGCTGGCTACTGCGGTGCGCGTTGCCTGTGTCGCCCACGGCATCGTCAGGTCGGTGACGGACCTGAACGGCCCCGACGGTCTGCCCGAGGAGAGCGAGGAGCTGCGGCTGTTCGGCGTCGCCGAGGCGGATCTCGAGCATCTGACGCGATTCCGCAGACTTCGCCAGCTCGATTGCCGCGGCATTGCGCCGCGCATGACGCGCACGGGGCTCCGTCACATCGCCCGCTGCGGTGGCATCGAGGAGCTGTCGCTCGCCGGCATGACGTTGCACGACGACGACCTGTTCACCCTGATGCCGTTGACGCATCTGCTCCGCCTCGACCTGCGCGGCGTCCGCCAGTTCACCGGCGTCGGGTTCGATGCCTATGTCCTCAGCGCGCGGGTGCACGATGGACCAAGTCTGGTCGATCTGCGCGACGTGCCGACGCTGTCGGACGATGGCATCCAGCGGGTCGTCGCCTGCGGGGTCGCCGAGCTGCGGGTCGCGGGATCTGGCGCCGGCATCGGGGCGAATGGCTGGAGCGCGCTGCTGGGCAGCGACCGGCTCGCGGTCCTCGACCTCGGCGGGTGGGCACTCGACGACCAGCGCCTCGCGGCGCTGGCCGCGACGAAAGCCCCGCTGCGCAAGCTGTCGCTGCGCGACGTGCGCGGCATCTCCATCGCGGGGCTCGCCGCGGTCGCAGCGATCCCGACGCTGGCCGAGATCGACGTCCGGGGTGTGCCTGGGATCGATCTCGAGGCTTCGCCGGATGCGGCGATCCACCGGGCGGGGCTGACTTGGACCCGTTGAGCGTGGTCGAGGTGCCGGCGACGTGCAACGAACGGCGTGGCCGGGCATGATGCTCGCCCCGCGCGATCGTGCGCATTCCCGGAGCAGAATCCCGATGAACCGTCTCGTCTCGCTGTCGCTGTCGATGCTGGTTGCGGTCCCCCTCTTTGCGCAGGAGAAGCGCGAACTTCGCTACACGCTCGCGCCCGGCCAGGTGGTCTGGGTCGAGCAGCTGCAGGATTCGTCGATGGTGATGAAGATGGGGGAGAACGAGATGAAGACAGGGTCGGTGACGACCATGTGGTGCTCGTACACCACCAAGTCGGTCGAGGGCGGCGTCGCCACGGTCGAGATGCGCTACGAGCGCATCGCCATCCGCTCGGACCGGCCGAAGGTCGACTACGACAGCGACGTCCCCGGCAGCAAGCCCGGCATGATGAAGAGTGTCGCCGACCTCGTCGGCAAGACCGCGATGATCCAGCTCGATGCCCAAGGCAAGGTCGTCAAGGTCGAGGGCTCGGAGGAGATGGACGAGGCGCTCGAGAAGACCGGGGCGAGCCTGAAGAGCGGCCTCGAACAGGCATTCGCTGCGTGGCCCAAGGAGGCCGTCGGCGTCGGTGATTCGTGGACCAACGAGACCGAATACCCGATGGGGCAGATGGGCACGATGAAGGCCAAGATCACCAACAAGCTCGCGGCGATCAAAGGCGGCGAGAGTGGTGACGCGGCGATTGTGCCTGGCGAGCCG
>CAYMRG010000088.1:6380-12788 GCA_964392555.1 uncultured candidatus Brocadiaceae bacterium | reverse complement strand
GAAGGCGGTCGGCGGCAAGAAGCTCAGCCTCAAGCCGCGGCTGGTCATCGCGGTGCCGTGGGGCATCACGATGGTCGAGAAGCGCGCCGTGATCGGTAGCGCCGAGCGCGCCGGCGCGCGCCGCGTGTTCCTCGTCGACGAGCCGACCGCGGCGGCGATCGGCGCCGGTCTGCCGGTGCATGAGCCGCGCGGATCGATGATCGTCGACATCGGCGGCGGCACCAGCGAGGTCGCCGTGATCTCGCTCGCCAACGTCGTCATGGCCGAGTGCCTGCGCGTCGCCGGCGACGACTTCAACGAGGCGATCGCCGCGTACATCCGCGCGAAGTACAACCTGCTGATCGGCGAGATCACCTCCGAGCGGTTGAAGATCGCCGCCGGCAGCTGCCTGCCACTCGAGGAGGAGATCCAGGTCGAGATCCGCGGCCGCGATTCACTGGTCAACCTGCCGCGGCGCGCGGTGATCACCTCGGCCGACGTGCGCGAAGCGCTGATGGAGCCGGTGCGCAAGGTGATCGGCGCGATCAAGAGCGTGCTCGAGCGCACGCCGCCCGAACTCGCGTCCGACCTGATGGACACCGGCATCACGCTGTGCGGCGGCGGTGCCTTGCTGCGCGGCCTGCCGGAGCTGATCGCGCGCGAGACCGAGCTGGATGTGCGGGTCGCCGACCGGCCGCTGGAGGCGGTCGCGCGCGGCACCGGCATCTTCCTCGAGAACCTCGAGCTCTACTCGCAGTTCCTCGAGGGCGGCGAGGACCTCGGCTAGCGCCATGGTACGTGTGGCCGCGGACGCCGCAGCGGTTCCCGCCGCGGCGCCGTGGCCGGCGGCGGTTGGCGGTGTTCCTGGCGTGCGGACTGGCTCCTGAACCCGGTAGGAGGACCTGGTGCGGCAGAAGGCGTCGGCGTTCCCGATCGGGCTCTACGGCATGCTGTTGCTGGCGTTGTGCTGGCTGACGGTGCCGCGCCTGTTCGCGCCGCTCGAGCGCCTGCTGCTCGGCGCTGTCAGCCTGCCGGCGCGCGTGGTCGCCGAGTGGAGCGGCACGCCGGCACTGGCGGCGTCGCGGGACGTCCTCCGCGAGCGCCAGGCGCAGGCCGACCGGCTGAACGAACGGCTCCACCACTTCGACGCGATCGGCGGCCGCGAACTGATGCCGGCCGACCGCGTGCCGCAGTTCTGCTTCGTCCGTTCGGTCGACCGGCGCGTGGCCGGCGGCGGCGTGGCGGGCGAGCTGCGCCTCGACCACACCTACCGCGAACTGGCCGGCTGCGACGAATTGGTGACCAAGGGCGGCGCGCTGGTCGGCCGGCTCGCACGGCTGGGCGTCGGCCCCGCCACCGACGACGGGCCCGACGATTTCGCGCGCGTCGTGCTGCTGAACCACGCGGGCGCACCGCCCGTCTACGGCGGCCTGTCGCTGGCCGACGGCGAGCACCTGCGCTTCCTGGTCGGGCCGTCGGCGAAGGTCGATCCGGCGCCGCTGCGCGTCGACCTGTGGGACAACGCCTACCGTGCGGCGAAGCTCGACCGCGGTGGGCAGGACGTGTTCACGATCGAGTTCTCCGGCGGCGGCGTCCGCCAGCCGGCCGGGCTGTGGCTCGGCCAGACGCGTGTCTGGGGCTACGAGGCGCTGCGCACCGGCGAGGTGCTGTCGAGCCGGCCGCGTTGTCACACGTCGTCCTGTGGCGCGACCGCGCTGCCGACGGCGGCGATCCCCCAGGAGCCGTCGCGCCACAGCGCCACGCGCCGGCAAGCTACCCGGCGACGCTGTGGGAGCTGCCCGTGGCGGCCGGTGGTCGCCACCTGCTGGCCTGCCGCCAGGGCGTCGTCGACGGTGCGGCCGTGGTCAGCGACGGCCTGTTCGTCGGCAGCGCGCGCGGCATCGCCTTCGGCCTCGGGCTGGTCACGTCGTTCGCGAACTCGCGCAACCGCTGGACCCTGATCCTGCTGCCAGCCGACCCGGCCGAACGCCCGCGTGAGCTGGAAGGCGAAGTGGTCGCGACCGAAGGCAACCTCGCGTGGCTGCGCTGGCGCGGGGAGACGGCGACGACCGAGGATCGGCCGATGCCGGTCGGCCTGCTGTTCACCGGCTGCAATGGGCCGCACTGCCCGCCGGGCCTGCTGATCGGCGGCGCGGTGCCGCACGCGTGGCAGCGCGATCTGCTGCAGGTGACGACGTCCGCCGAGGTCGGCACGCGCGCGTGCAGCGTGCTGGTCGGCGAGGAGCGGTCGTGAGGCGCTGGCTGCTGTGGTTCCTGCTCGTGCCGCAGGGCTTCCTGCTGGTCGGCTACCTCGACGGCACGCGCCTGCCGCGGCTCGATTTCGCCGTGCTGGTCTGCCTCTACCTGGCGTTCTTCGCCGATCGCCGGATGCTGCCGTTGCTGCTGCTCGGCGCCGCGCTCGGCCGCGCGCTGGTCGACGAAGCGGCGGTGCCGGTGCAGATCCTCGTGCTCGGCGTGCCGACCGCGGTGCTGCTGCCGCTGCGCGGCCTGTTCCTCGGTCGCCGCTGGCTGTGGCAGGCGCTCGCCGGGGCGCTGTGCGCGATCGCCGTGCCGAAGCTCGCCGGGCTCTGCGGCCGCCTGTTCGACCAGCCGACGCAGAGCGCCGGTCTCGACGGCTACGCGGTGCTGTGGGCCGCGCTGCTGTTGCCGCCGCTGCTGGCCATCCTGCGCCGGCTGCCGCCGCTGGCCGCGTTCGTCGAGGAGGGCGCATGACGTCCTCGCGGACGCGCATCGGCGTGCTCGGCGGCTGCTTCGTCGCGTGCTTCGCCGCGATCATGCTGCACCTGTGGTTCGTGATGGTCCAGCAGCACGATGTCTGGGCGCGCCGCAGCCACGAGAACCGCTGGTCGTTCCGCGCCGTGCCGAGCACCCGCGGCGCGCTGCGCGATCGCTTCGGCGCGGTGCTCGCCTACGACGAGCCGGCGATCGAGATGTCGCTGCACTACCAGCGCTTCCGCCAGTACCACCCGATCGGCGCGGCGGTGCACGGCGCGATCCGCTGGGCGCGGCTGCAGCCCGACGGCGAAGGCACCGTCTATGGCTACCTGCCGGGGCCGCTCGGTCCCGAGGCCGCGATCCGCGACCTGCTGGCGATGCCGGCGGCGATGCTGCGCCGCGGCCGGCTGTCGAAGGAGATCGCCTCCGAGCTGGGAACGGTGTGCACCACGGTGCTCGCCGCGGCCTCGGGGCGCACGCGTTCGGCGAGCTACAAGGCGCTGCGCGAGGCTTCGATGTCCGGCACGCGCGCGGTCGGCGACGTGTTCGCCGATCTGCCGCGCGCCGAGCTCGAAGCGGCGCTGCTGCGCTCGTTGGCGTCGCTGCGCCACTTCGACGAACAGCTGCGGGCCGAGCGGCGCGCGCGCCGCGAACGCCTCGGTGAACCGGCGCCCGACGCGGACGAGTCGATCGTGTTCGCCAAGCTCGAGGAGATGCGCCGCGCCAGCCTCGCCGGCGCGCGGACGAAGTGGCGGAAGGCCGACGGCACGGTCGAGGAAGGCACCCTCGTCGAGGCGATCCTGCAAACGTTCGCCGACGGGGTGCCGTTCGAGCTCGCGGTCGAATTGCGCTGTGGCCGGATCGTGCACCCGGGGATCTCGGTCGCGCCGGCCGTGAGCCGCATCGAGGTGCCGGCCCGCGGCACCGCGCTCTACTCGCTGGTCGGCGCGGTCCGCGACCTCGATCGCGTGCAGCTCGCGCAGGGCTGGTTCGAGGCGCACGTCAGCGAACAGCTCGGCGACCAGTGGCTCGACGACTTGGTTCCCGAAGGGCTCGCCGACTCCGAGGAGACGCAGGAGTTCCTGCTGCGCGAGGCGCCGGACCGCTACCGGCGGGAGATGCTGATGCGCGAACGCCGCGGCATCACCGGCTTCGAGGCGGCGTTCGACGGCGTGCTCGGTGGCAGCCTCGGCATCCGGCTGGTCGAGCGCGACGCGCGCAACCGCGAACAGAAGCTGTGGAGCCACCTGCGCGTCGAGTCGGGCACCGACGTGACGCTGACGATCGACACCCGGCTGCAGGCGCTCGCCGAGTCGGTGGTCACGCGGCACCAGCAGCGGGTCGCCGCTCTCTACGGCAGTCCGGCCGAAGGGGCGAAGGTGCAGGCCGCGATCGCGCTGATCGACGCGCAGCGCGGCGACGTGCTCGCCTACGCCGGTGCGCCGATCGTCGACACGGCGGCGCGCAAGGTGCCGGGCCTGTGGTGGTCGCGCGCCGGCTACATCGGCTCGACGATCAAGCCGTTCGTCCTGGTCGAGCAGTTGCGCAGCGAAGCCCGCGGCCTGCCGCACACGCCGATCGACGCGTTCGTGCCGTGCGCGCGGTCGATGCGCTACGGCGGCACCACGATCCACTGCGACGACACGCACGGCGATCGCGGTCGCGATCCGGTGCGCGCGATCGCCGAGTCGTGCAACCTGTTCTTCTTCCAGGCCGCGATCGGCCTCGGCGAGGACGGGTTCGCCCGCGCGCTGCGGCGCTTCGGCCTGAGCCCACCGGTGGACGGCGATGCCGAGCTCGCCGCCGCGTGGCAGGTTGCCGCGCCGGGGCTGACGTTCGCGCCGCCGCGGATCGACGGTCACACGTTGCTGCCGCGCCGAGGCATCGGTTACGGCGTCGAGGCGTCGCCGCTGCAGGTGGCGCGCGGCTACGCGGCGCTGGCGACCGGCTACCTGCCGACGCTGGGCCTGCGGCTCGGCGAGGTGCGGCCGCGGCTGCCGCTCGACTGCGAGGCGGAGCTGGCCGTGGTGCGGAGCGGGTTGCGCGAGTGCCTGCAGGGCAGCCGCGGCACCGGCCGCAGTCTGCGGCTGTTGCGCGACCTGCAGGTCGAGGGCAAGACCGGCACCGCCGAGGTCGGGCAGGACCAGGAGAACAACGCCTGGTTCTCCGGCTACGTGCCGTGGACCGCGCAGGACGGCGTGCAGTTGTGCTTCTCGGCCGTCGTCTACTACGCGCCCCACGGTGTGCACGGCGGCGATGCGGCCGGCGAGCTGGTCGACGACCTGTTCGCCGCGCTGCAGGCCAACCCCGAGCTGGCGGCGCGCTACCTGCTGCCGGAGACCGGTCGATGAGGGCGTGCCCATGAGGGCGTGGCTGTGGCTGAGCACGGTCCCGCAGCACCGGTTGTCCGTGCTGCGCAACGTCGACGGCTGGGTCATCCTCGCCGCGATCGCGCTGGCGTTGTGCGGCCTCGTCTTCATCGGCTCGGCGACCACCGACGACGCGAAGTTCGCCACGCAGCAGGGACGGCAGATCCTGTTCGTCGCCTGCAGCCTCGGCCTCGGCGTGTTCGCGATCCTGCCGCACTACGTGCACTTCGTCCGCGGCGCGTGGCTGTTCTACGGCCTGATCGTGCTGTCGCTGCTCGGCCTGCCGTTCTTCGCGCCCGAGATCAACGGCGCGCGCCGCTGGTACACCTTCCCCGGCTTCTACGTCCAGCCGAGCGAGTTCGCCAAGCTCGGCGTGGTGATGGCGCTGGCCTCGCTGCTGCGCTTCAAGTCGCGCGCGAAGACCTTCGACGGCCTGTTCGTGCCGATGCTGGTGGCCGGCCTGCCCGCGCTGCTGATCATGCGCCAGCCGGACCTCGGCAGCTCGCTGGTCATGGCGCCCGTGCTGCTGGCGATGTGCTACGCCGCCGGCGCGCCGGCACGCAGCATCGTCGCGGTCCTGTTGGTCGGCCTCGCCGTCGGCGTGTTCGCCTACTTCGGCCCGCTGCACGACTACCAGCGCACCCGCATCGACGTCTGGCTGCACCATTGGACGTGGGACGAGCGGGACCTGCAGGAACCCAAGGTGAAGGAGATGCTGGTCGGTTCGGCGTTCCAGCCGTGGCAGGCTCTGATCGCGATGGGGGGCGGCGGTATGACCGGCTACGGCATCGGCAACGGCCCGCAGAACCGCTACGACTTCCTGCCCTACCGGAGCGAGGACTACGTGTTCGCCGTCGTCGGCGAGGAGACCGGCTGGCTGGGCTGTCTGGTCGTGCTCGGCCTGGTCGGCGCGCTGGTGTTCGGTCTGCTGGCGATCGCCGCGCGCACGCGCGAACGGTTCGGCCGCCTCGTCTGCGTCGGCGTCGCCGCCTGGATCGGTGCGCAGTCGCTGATGCACGTCGCCGTCTGCGGCTGGCTCGTCCCGTCGACCGGTCTGCCGATGCCGCTCGTCAGCTACGGCGGCAGCACGACGCTCGCGACCGCGCTCGGCATCGCGGTCTGCCTCAACATCGGCGCGCGCCCGGAACCGATCCTCGCCGCCGACGGGTTCCGCTGAGACGGGCGAGCCGCGGCTGCGGCTTGCTCGGCGCCGGGCTCAGCGACCCTTGTCCTGGCTCTGGGCGCCCTTCAGGTAGGCCTCCCAGTACTTGCGGAACTTCTCGGGCACCTTCGGCGCCGAGCCGCGGTTCTTCAGGAAGTTCGT
>CAYMRG010000088.1:0-6370 GCA_964392555.1 uncultured candidatus Brocadiaceae bacterium | reverse complement strand
TAGCTCGGCAGCTCGCCCCAGCCCTCGTCCCCTTCGCCGCGGTTGCCGGGGCCGCGCTCCGAGTCGGGGCGGCGGTTGCCGGTGGTGTTCTCGCCGCGAGTGTGTTCTTCCTGGCCACCCTTGGGATCGCCGCCGCCGCCGGGCTGCTGGCCACCCGGCTGCTGGCCACCCTGCTGCTTGCCATCGGGCTGCTGACCACCGGGCTGCTGCCCATCCGGCTTCTGCCCATCCTGCTGCTGGCCTTGCTGCTGCCCGTCCTGCGGCTGCTGCACGAACTGCGGCGCCTGGTTCTCGCGGCGTGGCCCGTTGCGCGGCGACTGCTGCGGTTGCTGGCCGTCCTGCTGCTGGTCCTGCTGCTGCTGCTGCTGTTGCTGCTGATCCTGACCGCTGCCGCCGCCGCTCTGGTTCTTCATCTCGAGCAGCTTCTCGATCAGCGCGTCCATGTACTCGTCGACGGACGTGCTGCGTTCGATGGCCTCGCGCAGCTTCTGCTGCGGCTCGGTACGCGCCTGGTCCTTCTTGCCCGACTCGAGCAGCAGCCGGTCGATCTCGTGGAGCTGCTCGTCGATGCGGCGGGCGAGCTCCTTGATCTCCTTGCCGGGATCCTGGCCCTGGGCCCGGAGCGGCACGGTGGGGGCGACTGCGGCGAGCGCGGCGATCAGCAGGCTGGTGCGGAAGTTCATCGTCGGCATGCTCCGGGGGTTCAGTGCGGTCGTTTCGGCTGGTCGCCGTTGGCCTGGTCGCCATCCGACGCCCCGAGGATACCCTCGACGCGCTCCTTGAGGCGGCGGAACAGGGTGCCGATCTCTTCCTGGCGGTGGCTCAGGCGCTGCACCAGGGCGATCTCGGCCTCGCTGATCGCGGCATCGGCGCCGACCTCGATCAGGGTCTTCAGCTCCTCGGTCGCGCGGCGCGTGTCGGCGCCGAGCTGCTTCAGCATCTCGAGCTCGGCGATCGCCGAGACGAGTTCCTGCTGCTGCGGGCTGAACTTGTTCTTGCCGCGATCCTGCGGTTGGTCCTGCTGGTCCTTCTTCTGCTGCTGGCGGCGCTTCTGCTCGCGCTCGAGTGCGGCGAGCAGCTCGGTGGTGCGCCGCTCGACGTCCTGCTGCATCAGCGTCGTGAACGAACCCGGATCCGGCGTGCGGCCGCCGAGGCGCCGCGCGATCTCCTGCAGGTCGTCGCGGCTGGCGGTCAGCACCGCGCGGTAGACGAGGTTGCCGTCGTCGGTCAGGCCCTGCACCAGGAACTCGACGCGGGCCGCGAGCTCCTGCTCCTGCTCGCCGAGCTGGTTGAGCTTGCGCCGGGCCGGTCGCGACAGGGTGCCCTGCTCGGCGGCCGGCTGGGCCTCGCGCGTCTGCGTCGTGATCGGCTTCTGCTTGTCGAGCAGCTGGGTCAGCTCCTCGCGCATCTTGAACAGCAGCTCCTCCTGCTTCTGGTCCTGGTAGCGATCCTTCTCCTCTTCGAGCTCCTTGGCGGCCTCCTCGAGGTTCTTGCGGGCCTCTTCCTGCTGCTCCTGGGTCGCTTCGCTGTCGCCCTGCTCCATCGCCCGCTGCGCCTTGCGCGCGGCGTCCGCGGCCCGTTGCGCGGCGCGCTCGGCCGCCTTGTTGTCGCTCTTCTTCAGCTCCTCGGCGAGCTTGACGATCTCGTCGGCGATCTCCTGCTGGTTCTGGGCCTGCTCGGCGAGCGCCTGCTTCTGCTGGGCGGACGGCGGGCGGTTCTGCCGCACGGCATCGGCGGCCTTCTGCAGGTTCTCGCTCGCCGCCTGCTGGCGCTGCGCCGCGTTGGCCTGCTGGCCGCGCTCGAGATCCTGCTGCGCCTGCTGCATGGCCTCGCCCGCCGCCTGCAGCGCCTGCTCGCCGGCCTGCTGCTGCTCGGGCGACACGCTGCCGGCCTTGGCGGCCTGCTGCAGCTGCGAACGGACCTGCTGCGCCTGCTGGCTCAGCTCCGCCTGGCGCTGGGCGGCCGCGGCCTGCTCGGCCTGGTTGCCGGCGTTGGCCTGGGCCAGCGCCTGGTCGAGCGTCGCCTTGGCCTGTTCGAGCTGCTGGCGGGCCGCCTGCGCGCTGGCCGCCGTGTCGGGCTTGCGGTCGGTGGTCTGCGCCTTGGCGACCTCGTCGGCGGTCTGCCGCAGCGCCTGCTCGGCGCGGCGCAGCTGCTCGGCCGCCGCCGTTTCGGCGGCTTCGGGGTTGGGCGCGTTGGTGAGTTCCTGGGCGGTGCTGGCGGACTCGGCGGCCATCGCGCCGGCCTGTCGCTCGGGCTCGGGATGCGCGGCCTGGTGCGCGGCGCGCGCCTGTTCGAGCGCGCCGAGCGCCCGGTTGACGTGCTGCTGGGCGGTCTGGGTGTCGCCGGCGCGCGTCGCCTGCTCGGCCGTCGCGAGCTCCTTGCCGGCTTCGCGAACCTTGGCGGCGGCGGTGTTCGGGTCGGCGGCCGTGGCCCCGGCCGCGGCCGGGTCCTCGAGCTTGCCCGCGAGCTGCTCGGCGTCCTGCTGCAGGCGCTGGCCGCTGGCCGCGTTGCGCTCCCCGGCCTCGCCGGCGCGGCGTTCGCCGAGTTCGGCGGTGCGCTTGCCGAGCTCCTGCAGGGCCTCGCGCTCGCTCGGTTTGGTGCCCGCCGGGGCGTCGGCAAGGTCCTGGCCGAGCTTCTGCCACTCGGGGTCGCGAACGGTCTCGCCGCCGCCGCCCGGGGCCGGCAGACGCGGCGCCTCCTGGATCTTCGTCTGCAGCCGCTCGCGGCTCTGCTGCACGGCCGCCTGGTCGGTCGCCGCGGCGACGTTCTGCAGCTGCCGGCCGGCTTCGGCGAGCTGGCCGTCGGCCGCCTGGTCGCGCAGGCCGCGCTGCAGTTCGCGGGCGCGTTGGACCAGATCGCCGAGGTCGAAGTCCTCGCGGCGGCTGGCGCTGGCGCGCCCCGCGGCCTCGTCGGCGAGGCCGCGCTCGAGCTGATCCTGCTGGCGCAGCAACGCCTCGACGCGCCGCTGCGCGTTCTCGAGGAACGGTCGCCGCGTGCCGGCCTGGCGCGCGTTGCGCTCGGCCTCGGTGCGCTCGGCACGCTGCAGTTCGTCGAGCTTGTCGAGCAGGTCCTGCTCGGCGGCGTTCGGCTCGGCGGTCAGCGACTGCGCGGTCTGCTGCTGCAGCAGGCGCTCGCGGCGTTCGAGCTCGCGCGCGGTCGCCGCCCGTTCGCTGGCCAGCTGCACCTGCTGGTCGATGTTCTCGATCGACTTGCGTTCGAGCAGGATGTTCAGCAGCTGTTCGAGGTCGTCCACGACCTGCCGCTGCTTGCGCACCGCCTCGGTCAACGCCGCCGCGGTCAGGTCGTCGCGGATGCTGGCGACGTCGCGCAGCAGGCCCGACTGTTCGAGGTGGGCGAGGCCCTGCTGCAGCAGGGCGACCTGGTCGGCCTTGCCCTCGCGCTGGTAGCGCGTCTGCAGGCGATCCATCAGCCCGCGCAGGCGTTCGGCCTTGCGCAGGATCTCATCCTGGTCGCGCCGCAGCGACTCGATCGACGCTTGCGTCGCCGGGTCCTGGGCATTCGTGCCCTGCTGGGCCGCGAGCGGTGCGGGCATCGTCCAGGTGCACAGGCAGAGCACGGCGAAGGCGATCGACGCGCACGGCTTGGTGGTCGGCAGGTGGGTCATTTGGTGCCTTTGGCCTCTTCGGTCCGCATCTGCAGGTCGCGCTGGATGTCGCGCAGGGCGCGCGTCTCCTGGATCAGGTCCTGGAAGTCGTTCCACTCGGCGAGCCGCAGCAGCAGCTGCTGCAGGCCGGTCTCGACGCGCTGCTGCGCGGCGATCGCCTGGCGCAGCAGGTCGGTCACCTCGCCGGCGGTGTGGGCGACCTGGGCTTCGGCGACGGCGTGCGCCGCGCTCGGGCCGTCGACGTTGGCGGCCTGGTCGGCGAGGCCGACCATCAGCAGGATCGGGTCGAGGACCTTCTCCATCGCGCCCAGGGTGCCGGCGGCGCGGCGCTGCTGCAGGTCGCGGTAGAACGCCGGATCGAGCGCCAGCGGTTCGCTCAGGCTGGTGCTCCAGGTGCGGTAGAGCTCGACCACGGCCGCGGCGTGCTGGCTCGGCTCGAGCCGGTTCCACAGGTGCAGGTCGAAGGCGCGCATCAGTCCGCGGTGGGCGCGTTCGCAGCTGCTCGTGACGCGGCTCTGGCCGACCTCGACACCGGTCAGCAGCTGCGCCAGTTCGAGGCCGGCGAGGCCCTTCGCGGCGGCGTCCTCGAGGCGCAGCCGGCGATCGCTCTGCACTACGAGCGCCTGCGCGAGGTCCTCGCGCAGCGTGCGGAACGAACGGCCGATCGCCCCCGACAGCTGCGGCGGATCGACGATCTGCACGATCCGGCGCGGCAGTTCGGTGCGGCCGGCCTGCGGCTGGCGGTTGTCGGTCAGGGCGACCTGCAGCAGCAGGCCGTCGCTCGCGGCGCCCGGTGCGCCCAGCAGTTCCTTGACCTCGAGCAGCTCGGTGGCGACCACCGGCCCCGGGCTGTCGGCGGGCAGGTTCGCGGGCCGCAGCGAACGGTCGAGCGCGCGTGTGCCGCCGCGATCGATCGACAGGTCGATGGCACGCAGGCCGAAGTCGTCGCGGGCGTCGACCCGCACGCACAGCAGCGCGTCGGGCAGCAACAGCGACGCCTCGTCGTCGGGCAGCAGCCAGTGGCCGACCGGCGTGTAGTCCTGCAGCGCGACGATCGGGTAGGTGCCCGGGTCCGGGTTGCGCAGGCCGTTCTTCGCCAGCAGTTCGATCTGGTAGCGGTCGGTGGTGTCGAGCGCGAAGCTGCCGCGGTAGGTGACGGCCCCGCCGCTGTCGTCGGTCGGGTGGGTCGCTGCGAGCTCGACGCGCCGGCCGCTCTCGAGGAACACCATCGTCGCCTGCTGCACGTCGGCGGTGGTCGCCAGCGTCAGGTCGATCTGGCTGCCGGCCAGCGCTTCGATCGCGCCGCCGCTCTGCACGCTCGCCGCGGCGCCGGTGTAGGCGGGTGGCTGGATGCTCGCTTCGATCGTCGCCACCTGCGGCGGGTGCAGGGTGCGCACGACGACCGTGCGGTCGCCGTCCTCGTCGTCGCCGCCGCGCGCGTGGAAGCGGAACGAACCGGTCAGGCGACGGAACACGTAGCGGAACCGGTCGCCGGGCCGCTGCACCATCGTGATGCTGCGCGCTGGGGCGGCCGCGGCGTCGTCGCCGCGCAGCGGCGTGACGTCGAGGAACACCTCCTTCGGCACCGTGCCGGTCGCCA
Organism: uncultured candidatus Brocadiaceae bacterium; assembly: GCA_964392555.1. GTDB lineage: Bacteria > Planctomycetota > UBA1135 > UBA1135 > UBA2386 > CAYMRG01. The sequence continues at coordinate 1,145 of CAYMRG010000088.1, read as the reverse complement.
GCACCGAGACGTGCAGGTCGGCACCGGCGGCGAGCACCAGCTCGGTGGCGCCGTCGCGGTCGACGCGCTGCAGGTCGGCGCTGGCCTCGGGCAGTTCGACGACCAGCGTGGTCTGCCGCGGGTAGGTGGCGGCGAAGCCGAGGTGGCGCAGCACGAACGCGCGCGCCGTCGCCGGCCCGATCGCGGCCAGCGTCACCAGCACCGCCAGCACGCCGCCGCCGAGCAGCACCGGCCGGCGCACGCGCCGTTCGTCGAACAGCCGATCGAGCGGCAGGCGTTCGGTCGCGGCCAAGGTCTCGGCGACCATCCGCTCGATCATCGCCGGCGACTGGTTGCGCAGGTCGCTGGCGGCGACCGCCTGCAGCTGCACCGTCGAGACCACCCGTTCGCCGAGTTCGGGGAACGAGCGATCGATCCACGCGGCCAGGTCGACCTCGCCGAACCGCCGCGTCAGCGGGTAGCGGACGAAGCGGACGAGGCACCAGCCGAGCAAGCACAGCACGGCGGCGCTGTGCATCAGCCGGATCGGCAGCGGCAGGCGCAGGCCGTGGTCGAGCGCGAAGAAGAAGCCGATCGCCAGCGCGGCCAGCAGCGCCGTCATGCCGAGCCCGTACCACAGGTAGCGTCGCCGCAGCCGCGCCAGCTGCGTCGCCAGCAACGGCCGGATGGTCGCCAACGCCGCGGGCAGCGCGGCGGCGGGTGGGGCGGTCGGGGTCGGATCGGTCACGCGCTCACCGTTGGAAGATCGGCAGGTACTGCATCGGGATCTGCAGGATCAGCGTCGCGACGGCCGTGCCGAACGCGTCGCCCGGGCCCGGGTAGCACCGCCAGCTGCCGTCGCGCCGTTGCCGGTCGAGCAGCATGCGCTTCACGGTCTTGAAGTAGCTCGTCCACTTCGGGTCGCCGGTGATGTAGTAGGCCTGCACGGCATAGTAGTGGCCGTAGTAGAAGAAGTAGTGGTCCTGCCACTCCTCGCTGAAGCTGACCATCCGCCGGTCGAGGTAATCGAGTGCATCGCGGATGATCGGGCTGTCGTATTCGCCCGAGGCGTAGAGGGTCGTCACGCCGGCGGCCGTCAGCGGGAAGGTCGCGCGCGTCGGTTCGCGGTTCTGGTACCGGAAGCTGCCGCCGTCGTCGCCGAAGCC
>CAYMRG010000087.1:0-12961 GCA_964392555.1 uncultured candidatus Brocadiaceae bacterium | reverse complement strand
TCGGGCGTGCCCTCGGCGACCAGCGTGCCGCCGCCGGCGCCGCCCTCGGGGCCGAGATCGACCAGCCAGTCGGCCGCGCGCACGACGTCGAGGTTGTGCTCGATCACCAGCACCGTGTTGCCGGCGTCGACGAGCCGCTGCAGCGACTCCATCAGCTTGGCGACGTCGTGGAAGTGCAGACCCGTGGTGGGCTCGTCGAGCACGTAGAACGTCCGCCCGGTCGCCGGCCGCTGCAGCTCGGTGGCGAGCTTGACGCGCTGCGCCTCGCCGCCCGACAGCGTCGTCGACGGCTGGCCGAGCTTCAGGTAGCCGAGGCCGACGTCCTGCAGCGCGACCAGCGCGCGGGCGATCTTCGGCAGGTCCTTGAAGAACGCCGCCGCCTCGTCGACGGTCATCTCGAGCACGTCGGCGACGCTCTGGTCCTTCCAGCGGATCGCCAGCGTCTCGGCCGAGAAGCGCGCGCCACCGCACTCCTCGCAGACGATCTCGACCGGCGCGAGGAAGTTCATCTCCAGCGTCGTCACGCCGGCACCCTGGCACGCCTCGCAGCGGCCGCCGGGCACGTTGAACGAGAACCGGCCCTTCTCGTACTGCCGCAGCCGCGATTCCGGCAACTGCGCGTAGAGGTCGCGGATCAGCGTCCAGACGTCGGTGTAGGTCGCCGGGTTGCTGCGCGGCGTGCGGCCGATCGGCGCCTGGTCGATCTCGACGATCTTGTCGAGCTGGTCGATGCCGCTGATCGCCTCGCAGAACGACGGGCCGGCGTCGGCGCGCATCAGCTCGCGCTGCAGCGCCGGCACCAGCACGTGGTGCACGAGCGTCGACTTGCCCGAGCCCGACACGCCGGTGACCGCGACCAGCCGGCCGAGCGGGATCGCGACGTCGAGGCCCTGCAGGTTGTGGTGGCGCGCGCCGCGGATGCGCAAGGCGCCGCGGTCGGCCGCGCGCCGCTCCTTCGGCATCGGCACCGTCAGCTCGCCGCGCAGGTACTGCCCGGTCAGCGACTCCGGCGTCGCCTTGACCTCCGCCGGCGTCGCCGCGGCGACGATCTGCCCGCCGTGCACGCCGGCGCCCGGCCCGACGTCGACGAGGAAGTCGCTGCGCTCCATCGTCTCCTGGTCGTGCTCGACGACGACGACGGTGTTGCCGCGGTCGCGCAGCGCCTCGAGCGTGCGCAGCAGCCGTTCCTGGTCGCGCGCGTGCAGGCCGATGCTCGGCTCGTCGAGCACGTAGAGGATGCCGCGCAGACCCGCGCCGACCTGCGCCGCGAGCCGGATGCGCTGCGACTCGCCGCCCGACAGCGTCGGCGCGCGCCGCGCCAGCGTCAGGTAGCCGAGGCCGACGTCGGCGAGGAACACCAGCCGCCGCTCGATCTCCTGCAGGATCGGCGTGCCGATGCGTTCGGCGTTGCCCTGCAGGTCGAGGCCGCGCACCCAGGCGAGCGCGTCGTCGATGCCGAGGTCGGCGACCTCGGGCAGCGACCGCCCGGCGAACGTCACCGCGCGCGCCGCGGCCGACAGCCGCGCGCCGCCGCAGTCGGGGCACGGCACCGAGGCGCGGAAGCGATCGAGGTGCCGCGCGCGCGACGGCCGGTAGACCGCTTCGAGGTGGCCGACGATGCCCGGGAAGGCGATCCGGTCGCTGCCGGAGGTCGAGAACATCGTTCCCTTGCGCTGCCACTTGAAGACGAACGTCTGCTTGCCGGAGCCGTGCAGGACGATCTTCTTGGCCTTCGCCGGCAGCTTGTGCCACGGCGTGTCGACGTCGAAATCGAATGCGCGGCCGACCTCGGCGAGGTGGTCGAGCGTCAACTTGCCGTAGACGAGCTTGCCCTCGTCGGTGAACGCGTGCAGCGCCCCTTCTCGCAGCGACAGGCTCGCGTCCTTGACCAGCAGCTCCGGCGCGAAGCCGAACGTCTCGCCGAGCCCGTCGCACGTCGGGCACGCGCCGAGCGGGCTGTTGAACGAGAACAACCGCGGTTCGAGTTCGGGCAGCGAGCCGTGGCCGTTCGGGCAGCTCCGCTGCGTCGAGAACAGCCGGTACTCCTCGTTGCCATAGAGCAGCGCGCACAGGCCGCCGCCGAGCTGCACCGCCTGCTCGACCGCCTCGGCGAGGCGCGAGCGCTGGTCGGCCTGGATCGTCAGCCGGTCGATGACCAGCTCGATCGTGTGGTAGGCGTAGCGCTGCAGCTGGATGTCCTCGTCGAGCCGCCGCACGACGCCGTCGATGCGCGCGCGGACGAAGCCCTTCTGCTGCCACTCGGCGAGTTCCTTGCGGTATTCGCCCTTGCGTTCGCGGACCACCGGCGCCAGCAGCATCGCCGGCGCGCCGGCGTGGTCGGCGAGGATCGCGTCGGTGACCTTGTCCGGCGACCAGGCCTCGATCGCCGCGCCACACTCCGGGCAGCTCGGCGTGCCGAGCCGCGACCAGAGCAGGCGCAGGAAGTCCATGACCTCGGTCAGCGTGCCGACGGTCGAACGGGCCGAGTGGCTGCCGGACTTCTGGTCGATCGAGACCGTCGGCGACAGGCCTTCGACCAGGTCGACCTTCGGCTTCTCGATCCGGCCCAGGAACTGGCGGGCGTAGCTGCTGAGGCTCTCGAGGAAGCGCCGCTGCCCTTCCTGGTAGATCGTGTGGTAGGCGAGCGACGACTTGCCGGACCCGGACACCCCGGTGAACGTGGTCAGGCTGTCGCGCGGGAACGACAGGTCGACCCCCTTCAGGTTGTGTTCGCGGGCGCCGCGAACCACTACCTGTTCCGCTGCCGGGGGATGACCCGCCGGGGGGCTGCTCGGTTTGCGAGGGGTCACACGGAGTTCGGACGGGGGTGGCGAACCCCGCAGCATACCACTTGGCAGCCGGTTGGCCAGTCGCCAGTAGGCCCCCCCCTCGCGCGATGCCATCGGCGGATCCGCTCCGGCCACCATCGCGCCCAGCGTGGCCCGGCCGCAGCCTGGCCGGAACGCTTGGATTCCGGTTTCTCCCGTCCGCTCGCCGGATTCCGTCGCCTCGGTCCCCGACATGCGAACCCTTCCCTGCACCGTTCTTCTCGGCGTGGCCACGCTCCTGGCCGAGCCCCTCACCTGCCAACGCATGGTCGCCTGCGACACGTCCGGCAACGCGCTTCGGCAGATCGATGTGGCCACCGCCGCGCTGACGTCACTCGGCGCGCTGACGCCGAGCACCGCGATCGCCGGCGACTTCGCCTACGACCTGGGCAACGGCAAGCTCTACATGGCGAGCTCCAACACGGATTCGCTCTACGTCGTCGACGTGACCAACTGGTCGGCCCAGCTGGTCGGCTTCTTCGGCACCTCGGCCGTGATCATGCACGGGCTCGAGTGGGACAGCAGCACCGGCACGCTCTACGGCATGTCGACGCACAACAGCGGGCTCTACACGATCGACACGACGACCGGCCTCGCGACGCTGGTCGGCACGACCGGCCTGGCCGCGGCGACCTCGTGGGGTCTGGCGCTCGGCTACGACCCGCTCACCGACACGCTCTACATGACGAGCACCAACACCGACAGCCTCTACACGATCGACCGTGCGACCGGGCTCGCGACCCTCGTCGGGCAGCTCGACGTGACGCCGACCGCGGCCACCTCGATCGCCACGCTCGCGTACGACATCAACACGACCACGATGTACGCGATCGACAACTTCTACGACACCTTCTACTCGATCGACCTGACCACGGGGTTGCGGACGCTGATCGGCTCGTTCGGCGCGAGCAACATGATCAGCATGGCCTACCTGCCCGGCGACGGCCGGCTGTCGCGCCAGGTGCACGGCTGCGGCACGACCACGATCCAGGTGACCGGCCACCCCGGTATCGGCCACACCATCGAGTACACGGTCGGCGGCTACACCGGCTTCCCGTTCGTCGGCTACGGCGTCACCAACCCGGCGGTGCCGTTCTGCGGCTGCACGGTCGGTCACGAATGGGCCGTCGCGGACTTCGCGTCCGTGTCGCACTTGGTGATCCCGGTCAACACCAACCTGATCGGCATGCACGTCTATGCGCAGGGCATGGACTTCGGCGGGGTCGGCGGCACCTGCCCGTCGCTGCCGATCACGCTGACCGACACGATCGATCTGCAGATCGGCGCTTGAGGCCAGCGGCGGGCATGGGGCGCCGTCACCTGGGCACGGTCTGCACCCCCGCCACCCCCGCCACGCAGCGGCCGGTCCTGCTGGCCGGCGCGGCCCGACCCTCGGCGTCGCGGTCGTAGTAGCGGTATTCCCATACCACTGGGCCGGCCGGCAGCCAGCAGCGAACGTGCGTGCGGTCGTCGCCTGCCGGGCTGGTGATCGCGATGTCGCGCCAGCTGCCGTCCTCTGCCTGCAGCACGAACACGCCATCGAGCGCCACCCCTGCGCCGAGCTCGAAGTCGAGGGCGACCTTGTCGTGGCATACGACCGTGAGCGGTCCGGTGTCGCGGCCGGACCATCCTGCCAGACCCAGGCCGCCCTGGGTCGCAACGCGGACCTGGCACGGGCGAGCTGCCACGCCGGTGAACTCGAACGAACCGTCTTCGTCGCACGCCGCGAACCCGCTGCCGTAGGCGCCGGGGTGCCGCGCGTCGCTGCCCGACGGTGGGTCCAGCATCACGCTGCACGCCTGTCCGGCGGCGCCGCGGACCACGCCTCGCAGCGTCAGGGGCGCGTGGACCGCGATCTGCACGTCGCGTCGTTGTCCGGGCGTCAGGTCGATCTCCGCCGCGGCGCGGCGTCCGTCTTCGACCTCGATGGCGAAGCGCCACGCGCCGCCGGCGACCGCATCGAGGCTGGCCGCGCCGGCGTCGATCAGGCAGTCCGGCGCCTCCTGGAACACCGAGCGATCGGGCTCGACGCGCTCGAGCTCGCACTGGCGGATCGGCAAGGGCGCATGGGTCGCCGCGTCGACCGCGACGACGCGGGCCTGGGCCCAGGCCGCGGTCTCGCGTTCGAGCACGAGCGTCACGTCGCGATCGCCGGCCGCCAGCGTCGCCACGGTCGGCGTGCGCCAGACCCCCGAGCCAGGCGGCGGCGTCAGCGCGATGCAGAAGCGGCCGGGCAGGCCATCGATGCAGAAGGCACCGCGCGCGTCGGTCGTCGTCGCTTCGCGGCCGACGCCGGCGACCACCTCGATCCGGCAATCGGTCACCGGCCGGTGCGTCCCGTCGACCACCACGCCGGTCACCTCGGTCGCGCGCACCAGGAGGACCGTGACGGTGGTTTCCCCCGTGGCCGGCACGACGACGGTTTCGGCCTGGTAGCCGTCGGCGGTGACCGTGAGTTCGCGGGCTCCTTCACCGCGCGCGACCTGCGCGTGGCCGGCCGCGTCGGTCGTCGCCACCGGCGCCGCGCCGCCCGGCGCGAGCTTCGCCCCGGCCACCGGCCGGCGGCCGTGGCGGGTCAGCACCGCGATGTCGACCTGCGCAGTTTCGCGGCGATTGGCTGCGGCAGCATGGTTGTCGGCCTCGAAGCCGGCCGCGATCGGGGTGGCCCCGGATCCTGGCAACGCCGATTCCGGCGTCGGCCGCTCCGGCCGCGGTGGTGCCTCTTGCCCCCAGCGCAACGCCACGAGTCCCGCGGCGAGCGCGATCACGAGGCCGATGACGATGAGGAAGGGACGGCGCATCACGGGCTACTCCCAGAGTACGGGAACATGGACCATATCGCCCGCGGTCGTCGTGATCGCCAACTCGCGCGTTCCCCATTTGCGCAGGTCACCGATGCTCCATTGGACCCGCCCCAGGGCGCAGTCCTTTGGCGGATGGGATCCGCCGCCATCCGCGGCAGCCAGCAGCCCCGCCAGCAAGGTCTCGTCCTCGCTGAGAAGGCGCACTTCGATGGTCCTGTCACCAGGGGCATCCGCGGCGACGAAGACCACGGCCGGCGATACTGCCAGGCGAGGGCTTCGGGTGATGTGCAGGGGCACGTTGCACACACGCTCGCGATGGCCCCAGTCGCAGCGGAGCAGCAGACTCGCGGTGAGGTCCTCCTGATCGCAGGGCAGGGTCCCCTGCACGCTCACCACGGCCCGCGACCAATCCGCTCCAGCCACCGGCAGCACCGTGATGTCGGTGATGGTCGCGGCGTTGGCCCGCAAGAACCCAGAGCGATCCGCGAGGGTGAGCGTCGTCGGGGGCGCACCGCCGAATGCAATCATGCAGGTGCTGGCGAAGGCCGCGCTCCCCCTGCCGACGGTTGCCGACAGGCCCCACGGCGGCTCGATCGCCAGCTCCGCAACCACCGTGGCATGCAGGTCGACGCGGAGTGGCTGACGGTTGGCCCAGTGTACGGTGAGCACCTCGTGCTGGGCACCGAGCCGCCCCTCGGGATCCAACGCGAACCGCACTTCGAACGTCTGGCCCGGCGCCGTCGCTTCGGTCCGCGACAGCACCCGCAGGCACCCGCACGAAACGGTGACATCCGCTCCTTCCCAGGTTGTCGGACCATGGTTCGACAGAAGGAAGGAGCGTTCCTGAACCTGGCCGACGACGACTGCGCCGAAGTCGATGGACATCGACGCGGACTCGTCACGGTCGTTCTGGGCCGCAGCAGAAGCGCCGGGCAGGCAGCACCAGATGCCCAGCGAGATCGCGGCAGAGGCAGACAGGGAGAACAAGAAGAACCTCGTCATCATTGCACCTCGAAGTAGCGATCGAAGTCGGCAGGCATGCTGCCTTCACCAGCTGAGAAACTGCGGAACACCGGGCGCCGGCGGTCGATGATGGACGAACCTGCCGGAATCCTGATTCGCAGGGAGTCCGCGTCGGCGTCGCGATGGTCGGACAGGTGGAACCGCTGCAGCGCCACGACCTTCTCCCCCGGGAACACCGCAATGCGGGCGACCTCGGCGAGAACCTGCGAGCCGGGCCGATCCGCGCGCTCGGTGAACACGAACTGTGCGCAGACGACGCGGTCGCCGTTCGCGGTGCGAAGTACGACGCACTCCAGCAGCCCGAGCGGTGACAGCCGGATCTGCAGCTGGTCGCCATTCGTCAGGAGCAGGTTCAGCACCCCGGCATCGGCTTCGGCGCGAGCCTCGCGATACCTGACGCGAGCTTGGGGGCCGCAGGTCAGCGGCGTCACCAACTCGCCAAGCGAATACAGCATCAGCGGCGAGCCCTGTTCCAGTACTGCCTGTTGGCGGTCCCGGTAGAACAGGACATCGCCTTCGACCGCGCGAAGGCATACGACCCCATCCTCACCCTGGGGCTCCACCATGGCCCATTCCTGGAACTGAGCCACGCGGTGCGTCTGGCCGATCGCCCGATCGGAGTTCGCCCGCATCGCAGCATCGACGGAGCGGAGCACTTCGCCCGGCGATGGCAACCACTGTGGCGAGCCGATCGCCGCTTGGGCCATGCCCACGGCGTCCTTTGGTTCGACGCCCATTGCGCCGGATGGCGAGTTGGGTGCGGCCAGGTCCAACTGGAGCTGCGTGTGTGTGACGTCGTAGCCCAGTGGCATCGCCAGGCAATCGAGCGCCGTGTCGAGTCGAGCCCGGAATCCACCGGCGGTCGATGGGTCAGAGATTCCTTCCTGACCACTCACCGCACTGGCGCAAAGCGCCAGCGCAGCAAGCATCAGGAAGGTCCTCTGGTCAGTGGTTGACGCAGATCGTGCCATTGCATTCCTTGACCGTTACGGACGTGGAACCGATCACGACCGGCCCCTGGCTCCACTTGCAGGTCGGCGTCCCGTCGCCACAGGTGGCATCGATGCAGTACCAGTAGTGGGGTTTGATCTTGATGGTCAGGCCCGCGTCGGGACCGGAGCACGTGCCTGGCTCCTGGTAGCACTTCCCATCCGTCGGCACACCGTTGACCTTCCCCGTGCAGGGCCCCGTGACCGTGCCGGGGCATCCGGTCGGGCAGGCGTCCTTGGGCAGGGCCTCGTGCGCCTTCACGCAGCACTGATCGACACCATCGGGTCTGGCCAGTGGCGCGACGAGCGTCAGCAAGCCCATGGCAAGTAGCAGCTTCATGTTTCGACTCCTGAAAGGGTTCTGCCGGCGCCTGCCTGTGCCTGATCGGGCGCAGCCTCGTCGCCGACACCCTGACTCCAAACAGCCGCGAAGGAAGGTCGCAGGATTCCCGAAAAATGCCCACGAGCCGACCTCGCCGGCAGCGCGAACCACGCCACCCATCGAACACCGACCCGCCGCCGCGTAGCCTTCGCGGCGTGAACTCCCCCGACTTCGACGACGTCGACGACGACGGCGACGACGAGCAGGATCTGCTGCTCGTGCTGCGCCTCAGCAACCGCCAGATGGGCACCAACCAGGAGCGCCAGGAGATCGAGGCGTTCGCCGACGAGCTCGAGGCCGCGGTCACCGCCGCCGGCGCCGGCGAGTACGACGGCGACGAGCTCGGCGGTGGCGAGTGCACGCTGTTCTTCTGTGGTCCCGATGTCGACGCGCTGCAGCGGGTGCTGGCGCCGCTGGCGAAGCGTTCGCCGCTGTGCCGCGGCGGCTACTTCGTGCGGCTGGTGCCGGGCGCCGATGGCGCGATGGAGCGACAGCGTCTGCCGGTCTGACGCAGCAGCCCGCGAACGTCAGCCGACGACCAGCGCGCGCAACGGTTCCTGCAGCAGGCCGTTGGTCGCGACGACCCGGCCCGAGAACAGCCAGTCCTGGCCGCCGGCGTAGTCGGTCACGCGGCCGCCGGCCTCCTGCACGAGCACCGCACCGGCGGCGACGTCATAGGGCTGCAGGTAGGCCTCCCAGTAGCCGTCGTAGACGCCGGCGGCGACCAGGCAGAGGTCGAGCTCGGCCGAGCCGAGGCGCCGCAGGTCGCGGCAATGCGGCAGCACGCGGGCGAGCGCCGCCGAGTTGTCGTCGGCGCCCGGCTCGTTGCGGTTGTAGGCGAAGCCGGTGGCGAACAGGCCGTCGGCGAGTTCGGCGGTCGCGGAGACGCGCAGCACCTGTTCGCTGCCGTCGGCGAAGCGGCGGCGGGCGCCGAGGCCGCGCGCGGCGGCGAACGTCTCGCCGAGCGCCGGGGCGTGCACGACCCCCACCACCGGCTCGCCGCGGAAGGCGAGGCCGATCGCGACGGCGAAGAACGGCAGGCCGTGGACGTAGTTGGTCGTGCCGTCGAGCGGGTCGACGATCCAGGTCCAGTCGGCCGGCTTGCTGGTGCGCCCCTGTTCGGTCAGCACGCCCTCCTCGGCGATCATCGCGTGGTCGGGGAAGCGCTCGAGCAGCCCGCCGACGACGACGCGTTCGGCGGCGCGGTCGGCCTCGGTGACGAGTTCGCGGCGGCGGCCCTTCGACTCGGCGCGGCGGTGCAGGCTGGCGCGGCGATCGAGCAGCACCTGGCCGCCGACGTGGCCGAGCTGCAGCGCGGCGTCGAGGAACGGCTGCAGCATGGCACCGTGCGGCGTCATCGGCCCCTCGGCAGCGCCTCGATGGCGGCGACGATCCGTTCCTGGGCGGCCTTCAGATCCTTGTTGCGGCCGTTGAGCTTGGGGTCGTAGTTCATCAGGATCGAGAAGTAGCGGACGCCGCCGTCGGTGCGTTCGACCAGTCCCGACAACGCCGAAGCGCCGCGGATCCAGCCGGTCTTGGCACGCACGCGGCCGACCAGTGGCGAGCCGACGAAGCGTTCCTCGAGCGTGCCGCTCTGGCCGGCGACCGGCAGACAGTCGCGCAGCGACGTGCCGCCGCGGCTGCTGCGCGTCGCGAACAGCGCGTTGAGCAGCAGGCCCGGTGTCAGCCGGTTGTCGCGCGACAGACCGGAACCGTCGAGCAGCGCGACGTTGGCTGGGATCGTGCCGAAGGTCGCTTCGAGGCCGCGGCGCAGCGCCGTCAGCCCGCCCTGCAGGCTGCCGTCGCCGACCACGACGTGGCCGAGCACGCGCAGGCACTGTTCGGCGTCGAAGTTCGAGCTGTCCTCGAGCATGCGGCGCACGGCGAGCTTCAGGTCGCTGCGGTGTTCGTAGACGACCGTGTCGCCGAGGCCGGGTGCACCGCCGCCGATCGCCACGCCGCCGTGCTGCAGCGCGGTGCGCAGCGCGGCCAGATACCACACCGCCGGGTCGGCGACCGCCGAGCGGATCGTCACCGTCGGCGACTTGCGGTAGATGCTACCGCGCACCTGCACGCAGTCGCCGTGGTCGGCGGCGCCGTAGACGGCGCCCTTGGCGCGGTCGACGACGTCGATGCTGCCGCGCAGCGGCACGTCGGCGAGCGGTGCGCTGAGCCGCGCCTCGGCGAATCGACCGTCGCCGGGCGACAGGGTCACCGCGAGCGTGCCCTGTTCGAGCACGAACGGTCCGGTCGGCGCGCAGTAGTAGGTGTAGAGCTGGTCCTGCGGCCAGGTCAGGGGCCGGTCGGGGCCGGTGAACGTGCCGCGGTCGAGCACGACGTCGGCGACCGATGTGACGCCGGCCCGGCGCAGCGCGATCGCCACCGCGGCGAAGACGCGGGCCGGGTCGTGTTCGCCGCCGGTGATCCAGTTGGGATCACCGCTCGCGGTGACCACCAGGCGACCGCCGCGCAGGGCGAAGGTCGTCGTGAACGCGAAGTCGGCGCCGAGGCCCTGCAGCACCGCGGCCGCGGTCAGCACCTTCATGTTGCTGGCCGGTGCGAACGCCTCGGTGGCGCGATGGCGGTAGAGCACGGCGCCCTGCTCGTCGCAGACCGCCACCCCGGTGCGGGCCCCCAGCGATTCGGCGTCGCCGACCGCCCGTTCGACGGCCGCCAGGTCCTGACCGAGGAGTCGCCCGGCCGCACCGGCCGCCATCACCGTCAACATCCACGCATGCCACGTCCGCCGCATGGCCGAGAGGCTTTACCGGAACGGCTGCGCCATCGCCAGTGCGGGCCGCGCCCGCTACGGTTGCCACATGCTGTTCGCCGCCGTCCTGACCGCCCTCACCCCCCAGCAACCCGCGCCGCCGATCCAGACCCTGCTGGTGACGGGCGCCAACAACCACGACTGGCAGTGGACCGCGCCCGAGATCGCCGGCGCGTTGACCGAATCCGGCCGCTTCGCCGTGACGACCACCGAGACGCCGGCGACGACGCTGGCCGAGCTGCCGCAGCGGCTGGCCGCCGGCAAGCTCGACCTGATCGTGCTCGACTACAACGGGCCGCGCTGGGGCGAGGCCGCCGAGCAGGCGTTCCTCGCCGCGGTGCGCGGCGGCGTGGGCGTCAGCGTCATCCACGCCAGCAACAACGCGTTCCCGGGTTGGACCGACTACGAGAACCTGGTCGGCCTGCTGTGGCGCGACGGCACCGGCCACGGCGCCTACCACGCCTTCGACGTCGTCGTCGTCGATCCCAACCACCCGATCACGCGCGGCATGGCGGACCTGCACCTGCACCCCGACGAGCTCTACCACCGGCTCGTGCCGGCGGCCGGCGCGGACTACCGCGTGCTGCTGTCGGCGTTCAGCGATCCGAAGACCGGCGGCACCGGTCGCTACGAGCCGATGGGCACGGTCGGCACGTTCGGCAAGGGGCGCGTCTTCCACACGCCGCTCGGCCACGTCTGGAAGGGCGTCGCCGCGACCCACGCGACCTGGGGCGATCCGCAGCTGCGCCGGTTCGTCGCCCGCGGCAGCGAATGGGCCGCGACCGGCGCGGTCACGCTGGCCGCCGACCCGATCAACAGCCTGACCGCCGAGGAGCGTGAGCAGGGCTTCGAGCCGCTGTTCGACGGCCGGTCGCTGCGGCACTGGCGCGCCTACGGCAGCGAAGGTCTGCCGGCCAAGGGCTGGTCGGTGCGCGACGGCGCGATCGTCCACGAGGCCGGGGGCGGCGGCGGTGACCTGATCAGCGAGGAGCAGTACGGCGACTTCGAATTCCGCTTCTCGTTCCGCATGGGCAAGGGCGCCAATTCGGGCGTGATGTGGCACGTCCAGGAGGGGCCCGAGCAGACCTACATGAGCGGCCCCGAGTACCAGCTGCTCGACGCGGCGGCGGAGGCCGACGCCAAGCACGCCGCGGCCGCGCTCTACGACCTGGTGCCGGCGAACGGCGGCGCGCTGCACCCCGCCGGCGAATGGAACGAAGGCCGCATCGTCCTGCACGACGGCCGCGTCCAGCACTGGCTCAACGGCGTGCAGGTCGTCGACGCACCGTGCCGCGGGGCCGAGTGGAACGCGATGGTCGCCGCCAGCAAGTTCCGCGATTGGCCGTTCGGCCGCGCCGAGCGCGGCCACCTGGCCCTGCAGGACCACGGCGACGAGGTCAGCTTCCGCGACCTGCGGATCAAGGTGCGGTGACCGCGCCGTGAGCCCGGTTCCCGCGCCCGTCGCCGCGCCGCTGCGCCTGCTGCTGGTCGAGGACGACCACAGCCTGCGAACCGTGCTGAAGTCCGAGCTGCAGCGCATGGGCTACGCGGTGCAGGCCGAGGCCGATGGCTCACAGCTCGCCGACGCGCTGCGGCGCCTGGATCCCGCCGTCGTGCTGCTCGACCTCAACCTGCCCGGAGTGCCGGGGCTCGACCTGCTGCCGACGATCGCGGCGCACGACGCCGACCTGCCGGTGATCGTGTTCACCGGCCACGGCAACGTCGACGTCGCGGTGCGGGCGATGCAGGCCGGCGCGTTCGACTTCCTGACCAAGCCGGTGCCGCTCGACGTGCTCGAGCAGACGCTGGCACGGGCGTGCCAGCACGGCCGGCTGCTGCGCGAGAACGCGACGCTGCGGCGCGCGGCGGCTCACGTCGCCGCGGGCGCGCTGGCCGTCGCCCTGCCGAGCGCCGCGGCCCAACGGCTCGACCAGCAGATCGCGCGCATCGGCTCGGCCCAGCAGAGCGTGCTGGTGATCGGCGAGAGCGGTTCCGGCAAGGAGCTGGTCGCGCGGCGGCTGCACGCGGCCTCGCCTCGGCACGACCAGCCGTTCGTCGTCCTGCACTGCGGCGCGGTGCCCGGGCAGTTGATCGCCAGCGAGCTGTTCGGCCACACCAAGGGCGCGTTCACCGGCGCCGACCAGCGGCGCTCGGGTCTGTTCGAG
>CAYMRG010000086.1:11900-13011 GCA_964392555.1 uncultured candidatus Brocadiaceae bacterium | reverse complement strand
AACAGGTCGAGCTGCGCGCGCAGCAGGGGACCGCGCGCCGACGCCGGCAGTCGCGGCGTCCAGGCGAGATCCGCGAGCACGCGGCGGCAGGTCGGCGCGAACGCGGTGTCGGCGCGTGGCGCGAGTTGCGCCGGGTTCGGCGGGGCGCTGCCGAGTCGGTAGCCGATCGCGAGGCCCAGCGCGGCGAAGGCGACCGCGGCCAGGCCGCGCAGCGCCGTGCGTTCACGGCGCGCGGTGTCGTCGGCCAGGTTGGCTGCGCGCTCGGCGCGGCGCGCCGCGATCGCGGTGTGCACGCGCGCGCCGAGACCGGGCGGGGCGCGATGTGGCGGCAGGTTGTGGGTCGCGCGCGACAGGCGCGCCAGTTGTCGGGCGGTCGCGAGGCAGGTGGCGCAACCGTGCAGGTGACGCTGCACAGCGGCGCGCCGGGCTGCGTCGAGCCGACCGTCGAGCAGCGCCGAGGCGAGCGCCCTGACATGCGCGCAGCGGAGGTCGCGGTCGGCGTTCATCGGGCGAACGGCTCCCGCAGCCAATGGCGCAGCTGGCTGCGTGCGCGGTGCAGCCGGCTCGACACGGTCTTCGCCGAGATGCCGAGCACCTGGCCGATCTGCTCGTAGTCGAGTCCTTCGCGTTCGCGCAGCAGGAACACCGAACGGAACGACTCCGGCAGCCGTTGCAGGGCCGCTTCGAGTGCGCGCTGGAACTCGCGATGCTCGGCGGTGGTGATCGCCGCCGGCGCCGTGTCGGCCGCCTGCCCGGCGAGGCGCGCGACGCGCAGGCGATGGGCGCCCTCGCGCCGCAACAGGTCGAGGGCGAGGTTGCGGCCGATGCGGAACAGCCAGACGGCGACCGGCCATGCCGCGTCGTAGCGCGCCGCGTCGCGCAGCGCGCGCACCAGCGCTTCCTGGACGAGGTCGTCGGTCCAGGCGCGATCGCGGACGAGCCGCAGCAGGTAGCTGCCGAGCCGGTCGGAGAAGCGGGCGACGAACGCATCGACGGCGCCGGCGTCGCCGCCGGCGGCTCGCGCCAGCAGCACGTCGTCGGCGGTGTCCCGCCAGGGATCGCCGGGCGCCACGAACCAACCGGGGTTGGTCATCGACACGGGAGAAGGGTC
>CAYMRG010000086.1:2573-11890 GCA_964392555.1 uncultured candidatus Brocadiaceae bacterium | reverse complement strand
CCCGTGGTTGGTGGTTCTGGGCGCGGCGCGGCGGGGCGTCAGCTTCCCCCGGGCCGGGGGGGGGGGGGGGCGGGGGGGGGGTGTGGGGGCCGGTGGCGACCCGGCGCCGACCGCGCGCTCGACCTGTTCGCGGAGGCGCCGCAGCAGCTCGGCTGGGTCGACCGGCAAGGGCGGCTGCGCCGGCTGCGCCGCACCCGCGGGCACCGGCTTGCCGTCGACCGTGCGTGCGTCGACGACGGTCCGCCCGTTTTCGACGACGACGCGGTGCGTCGCGCTGTGCACGTCGCGGCTGCCGGGGACGCCGCCGCGGCCATCGGCGTGGGCTTCGGCGTGGGCCTCCGCGCGCGCTTCGGCATGCTGGTTCGCCGGCTTCTGGCCGGCCAGCGGGGCCAGCAGGGCGGCACACGAGGCGAGGATCGGGAGTGCTTGGGTCATCGTGGTCTTCGTTGGTCGCGGCAGGCGATCGCGAGCCTTACGAAACCGGACCTGCCCTTGCCCCCGGGGTTTTCGTCCGCCCGGCGTTTGAGGGAGATTCCGTAATGGGGTATTGCCCGATTGGGCACCGCCGGCCGCCGTGCCGAAGTCGCCATGCACGGGAACACCATGGCCACGACCACCCCCAAAGCGACCCATTCGAACACCGCCAACATCGTCCGGATCTGGGATCTGTTCGACGAGTGGCGGCAACTCGGCGCCAAGCGCCTCGCGGACGGCACCGAGCTGATCGGCGCGCAGGACGAGGAGCGCACGGCCTGGCTGCACGTGATCTATCGCGGGCTGCCGTCGACGGCGATCGACCGCATCGTCAGCGAGCTCGGCTGCCAGCTGCCGAAGGATCTGCGCGCGTTCTACCGCCGCTGCAACGGCATGCAGTTGTTCGGCGGCGCGTTCCGCATCTTCGGCCTGCGCGAGCGGGGCGTGTTCGAAGGTGACGCGGCGCTGCAACCGGACGACATCGTGTTCGCCAACCACGAGCTCGACGCGCTCGGCTGGAAGCCGGACCGCGCGGTCGTGTTCGCGCAGAACGCCTGGGACCTGTCGGTGCACCTCGTCGGCATGCCGGACGACCCCGAAGGCGTCGTGCGCTGCGATCGCGCGACCGGCGCCGTGCTCGAGCGCCACGACGGCCTGTTCGAGTGCATCTGGCAGCGCCTGTTCCGCCTCGACCAGCTGCAGCTCGAATGATCGAGCGGCCGCGGATCAACCCAGCAGGCACCCCAGCAGGATCAACCCAGCATCCGCTTCGCGCGCAGCCCGGTCAGGATCAGCAGTGCGCCGATCAGCAGGAACACGCCGGCGACCAGCCAGCGCAGCAAGTGCTCGTTCCAGATCAGCAGGAGGCCGAGGAAGGCCGAAGCGGCGCCCAGCATCAGCAGCAGCGTCGGCAGTTGGGACGGCACCTGGGGCATGCCCGGCAGGCCGCGGTTGAGGTTGATTTCCATCAGGTGAGGGCGCGTTCGTAGATGCGGTAGCGGCGGTAGGGGCGGTGGCCCAGCGTTTCGAGCGGGCCGATCATGTCGAGGTTGTCCTCGAGGATCCAGCTGGCCTCGCAGGCGCGGAAGCCGGCGTCGAGGCCGCTGCGGATCACGCGGTGCATCAGCAGCATCTCGATGCCGATGCGGCGGTGTTCGGGGACGACGCCGAGCGTGATGACGCGGATCAGCTTCACGGTCTTCATCGCCTTGAGGAAGCGCCACCAGCCGAACGGGAACAACCGGCCGTCGCAGGCCTTCGCCCCGACGTTGGTGTCGGGCAGCGCGACGACGAAGCCGACCGGTGCGCCGCCGATCTCGGCGATGTGCATCAGCGCCGGGTGCGCGACCTGCTTCAGGTCCTTCGCCTGCGCGAGGAACTCGGGCTGCGTCATCGGCACGAAGCCCCAATTGCGTTCCCAGATGCGGTGGTAGAGGTCCCACAGCACGTCGCACTCGGCGTCGAACCGGCGGAGGTCGAGCGGCCGCAGCGTCGCCTGCGTCTTCTTGCGCAGGTGGTCGGCGATGCGGTCGGTGCGGCGTAGGTCGATCGTCTCGGCGTCGACGTAGAGCGCGAGCAGGTCCTTGGCCTTCTGCAGGCCTGCCGCCTCGATCCACGTCGCGTAGGTCGGCGGGTTGTGTGGCATCATCATCACCGGCGGCCCGGCGTCGCCTTCGACGAGCAGGCCGCAGCGGTAGTTCGTCGACAGGTCGACCGGCCCGCGCAGCGCGGTTGCGCCGTGTTCGCGGCACCAGGCGGCGGCGTGGTCGAGCAACACCCGCGCGACGTGCTCGTCGGCGGCCTCGAAGTGGCCGAAGAAGCCGACGCGGTCGCCGTGGAACTCGTCGTGCAGGCGGTCGCGCGCGGTGCTGATGCGCCCGACGCATTGCCCGCCGCGCCAGGCGGCGAACAGGCCGACGTCGGCGTGGGCGAAGTAGGGGTTCTTCACCGGATCGATCTGCCAGGCCTCGGCGCGCGTCACCGGCGGGACGAAGTGCGGGTCGCCGCGGTAGAACGCGCGCTGCAGGTCGAGGAACTTGCGCGGCGCCGACAGCGGCCGGATCACGACGTCGTCATGCGGGCCTTTTGCGGGAGCGACCATCCGGGTAGACGTTAGGGGATGTCCCCGGCCGTCGCCACGCGCCAGTCGCGCACCGCCCTGTCGCTCGTCGTGTTGTTCGCGGCCTGCGCCAGTCCGCCGCCGCCGCCGCCGTACGATCCGGGGCGTCCCGATCGGGACGTGGCGAAGCAGCTCGCCGAGGTCGAACGCCTCTACCGCGCCGAAGCGAAGGACTACCCGGCCGCGCGCACGGCGCTGGTCGGCGACCCGGCCGTCGGCGGCGGCAACCCGGTCGCCGCGGCCTGGCTGACGCGGCTGTTCATCCGCGACGTGATCACCGGTCGCGAGGGCCTGCAGGGCCAGGGGCTCGGTTCGGAGGACATCGAGTTCGCCCGCGCCGCCGCCGGCCAGCGCGACCGCGTCGCCGATCGGGCGACCGCCGAGATCGTCGCGCTCGGCGCGCAGGCGGTGCCGACGCTGGTCGGCGACCTGCTGCGGTCGAGCCAGTCGCAGCTGCGCGAAGTCGGCGTCGAACTGCTGCAGCAGGTCGGGGCCCCGGCGGTGCCGGCGCTGCTCGAGGTGGCGCGCGGCGGGGAGCTGCCGGCGCGGCGCGGCGCGGTGCGCGTGCTCGGCGCGCACTACGAGCAGCCGGCGGTCGGCACGTTGCTGCGCGAATTGCTGGACGCGAGCGATTTCACGCTGCGCGCCGACGTGGCGCGCGGCCTCGCCGGAGCCGGCGCGGCGGCGCAGCCCCTGCTGCTCGAGCGCGTTGCCCGCGACCGCGATCCGTTCGTCCGGCGCACCGCGCTCGAGGCCGCGGCCCAAACGCCCGATGCGGCCGTGCGCGCGGTGTTGCTGGACCGGCTGGCGCACGACGAGGACGCGGCCGTCCAACTGGCGGCGGCGCGGCACCTCGGCCGGTTCCCGGATCGTTCGGTCGCCGGACCGCTGGTCGACTACCTGGATCGCTGCGATCGCGTGACGGACGGCAAGGGCTGGATGACGGCGCAGCTGAGCCTGCAGCAGTTGGCGCGCCAGCGCGGCCGGCGGACGGTCGAGGAATGGCGCAAGTGGGCCAGCACCTGGGACCCCGCGGCCGCCGGTGCGGCGGCCGCCGACGGGCCGCGCTGACCGCGCGGCGCTGGCGAGCACATTCGACCCGACACTCACACCATGGCCGAAGATTGGAAGATCCACCGCGACCGGCAGGCCTGCGCGAAGCCCGGTTGCCCGTTGCCGACCAGCAAGTCCTACTTCGCGGTGCTCGAATGGCCCGCGTGCGTGCGGCGCGACCTCTGCGACGCGTGCTTCCACGACTACGAGCGCCGCTGTGAAGGTGCGGAGCCGCCGATCTTCTGGCGCGCGCTGCGCAAGTCGCTCGGCAGCAAGGAGCCCGTGCTCGATCTCAACTCGCTGCGCGCGCTGTTCGATCGCCTGGCGACCGTCGAGGACGAGCGCGCGCGCCAGCTGCGCTACTTCTGCGCGCTGCTGCTGCTGCGCAAGCGCGTGCTGAAGATGGTGCCGCCGCGCACCGCCGAGCAGGAGCGAGCCGATCTGGTCCTGGTCGATCCGAAGATGAAGGAGATGCCGCCGATCTGCCTGATCGCGCCGGCGATCGACCTCGACAACCTCGGCGCGCTCAAGGATGAGCTGCTGGCGGCGATCGGCGAGGACACGGCGAAGCCCGAAGAAGCGGGTTCCTGACGCGGCGACGGGGTTCAGCGCCGCGCCAGCCCGTCCCACCACGCGAACAGGTCGGGCAGCGCGATCTGGACGATCGACAAATGCTCGACGCCCTCGTAGCTGCGCCAGGTCACGGGCGCGCCGGCCGCCTGCAGGCGATCGCGCAGCCGTTCGGCGCTGCTGCGGAGGAAGTCGCGGCTGCCGGCGGCGAGGAAGAACGGCAGCGCGGTGACGTCGCCGTCGCCCGGCTCGCCGCCGCCGCCCAGCGCCGCGATGGCGGCAAAGCGCGTCGGCGCGCGGCCCGCGTTCGCGATCGCCATGGCCGCGCCCATCGAATGGCCGATCACCAGCACCCGCGACCGGTCGATCGGGTAACGGGCCGCCAGCGCATCGACCAGTGCCGGCAGGTTGGGCACGCCGAACGTCTGCCGCGGCGCGCACAGGTAGAGACCGCGGCGTTCGCATTGGCGCACGGCCTCGCCATCGCCGTAGGCGTCGAAGAACAGGTTCTCGCTGCCGCCGGCGCCGTGCAGCGCCAGCACCAGCGGCTGTGGTTTGTCGGCCGCGGGCGGCACCAGCAAGCGCACCGAGAGCGTGCCGTCGGCGGTCGGCACGCGCAGCCAGTGCTGCCCCGGGTGTTCGGGCCCGTGGAAGGTCGCGCCAGCGGCGATGGCGGCGGCGAGCTGCTCGGCCTCGGCCAGCAAGTGCGCGCCCGGCAGAACGGTCTCCTCGCCGCGCGGTCGCGTCATCGTGGTCAGCAGGCGCACGGTCGATGCCAGCGTCAGGCCGTCCAGGTCGTCACCGGCCGTGCGGGCCGCGGCCTGCAGCGCGGCGAGGCGGTCTTCGCGATGCTCGACCACCGAGATGCCACCGCGGTGTTCCGCCAGCACGCGTTCGCCGCGGCGCAGGCGCCAGCGCAGTTCGTGGTCACCCTCGCCGACGTCGCCGAGCGGCAGCGAGCCGGCGAGCGGCAGCTCCTTCGCGGCGTAGCGGACCGGTTCGGCGTCGCCGATGGCGAGTTCGAGCGCGAGGTCGTCCGGCAGCTCGACCTCGGTGCGCCAACTGCGCCGCAGTTCGAACGGCAGGGCACCACCTGCGGCCAGCAAGCGCGCACGCGGGGCGAGGAACAGGCTCGCGGCCGCGCGCTCGGCGTCGTCGGGTGGCGTCGCCGCGAGCGCGGCCTCGGCGGCGGCGAGCGCCTGCGCGACCGCCGCCGTGTCGAGGCGGAAGAAGGCCTGCACGCCGCGATCGAGTTCGACGAACGCGGCGTCGCGCCGCGTTGCGTCCGCGGTCGCCGCCAGGCGCTGTTCGAACCCGCGCAGCCGCAGGCCGAGTTCGAAGCGATCGACCTGCGCGATCGCTGGTGCGGCCAGGGCGAGGGACAAGGCGAGGGCAGGGCCGATGCGGAGGGGGCGATGCATGGGATGGCGGGAAGCGATCGCCACCGCGGGCCGGCAGCGGCGGCCAGGTCGATGGCGTGCGTCCGGGGGAACGGCTACCAGTTGATCGACCACTCGAACTCGGCGCCGGCCTCGAGCGCCGTGCGCACCGGGATCAGCAGGTAGGCGCGCTTGCCCTCGTGCGCGGCCTCGACGCCGCCGCCGGTCGGCCGCACGCCGGACGCGAACACCTCGCCCGGCAACGCGACCTCGATGCGGATCGTGTCGCCGATCTCGGTCGTGCGCGCGGTCGGGTCGTAGACCTTGGCCATGTCGCGCCGCGCCTTCTCGCCGGGCACGAGGGTGCCGATCCATTCGGCGTTGGCACCGCGTTGCAGGCGCACGCGCAGGCTCGGCCGCGCGTCGCCGAGATCGGCCGTGAAGCGGATGCCGCCGTTGCCGAGCGACAGGTCGCCGATCGCCGTGAACGTGCCCTGCGAGCACAGCAGGCTGGCGCGGCTGGTCCAGGTCACGGCCTGGCTGCGCGCTTCGGCCGCTGCCGGGGCTGGGGGTTCGACCAGCGCGCGCGTCGTCACCAGGCCCGAGCCGTCCTTCTTCAGTTGGATGTGGACGCCGACGAGTTCGCCGCCCGAGCAGGCGGTCAGGGCGAGCAGGGGCAGGGCGAGGAGGGTGCGCATGGGTGGTTGGCGGGTGGTTGGCGGGTGGCGCGGAAAAATCGCGGACGAATTCTCGCCGCCGGGGCCTCGAGGCGCCACGCCAGGGGTGGTGGGGAGCCCGAAGTCCGCCCCCAGGGGCGGGCACCAGCGTATCGAGAACGCGGATTCGATGCAGTAAAGAGGTGGTTGCGTGGTGGTAAAGGGTTGCGCAGTGGTTTCAGGTGGGGTAGAGTGGTGCTCGACACGGGAGCAGTCGCCCCGGGTCCCTCGGCTATGGCGGATTTCCTCGGCACCTCGGAGCACGTGCTGGACGACAAGGGCAGGCTCATCCTGCCCGGTCGCATCCTGGACGCGTTGCCGAAGAACGACTGGAAGTTCCACCTGACCGCGGGCCTGGACCGCTGCCTGCTCCTGCACGACGCCAATGGGTTTCGTGAACTCGTCGAGCGACTCGGTCGGGCCGTAGCTGGCAGCCGCGCCCACCGCACTCTGTGCCGACGGTTTCTCGGACACTCGGAGGAGGTCGTGCCTGACGGCAGCCGGCGCATTCGCATCCCGGAGCCGTTGCTCAAGTACGCGGGCCTCGCGGCCAGCCAGACACTCGTCTTGATGGGAACGGGCCGGGTCGCCGAGATCTGGTCGCCGGCCAATCTGGGCGAGGCGCTGGCCGAGGTGACCCCGGACGAAGAGCAGCTCTTTGCCAGTTTGGTCGGACCAGCCACGCCATCGTTGCCCACGAGCAGCTCGTGAGCGCGCGGCCGTCGGCGTGTCGGCGCCCCCTTGGTCAGGGGGCACGTTCTGCATTTGCTGTCGGGTGGTCAAGGGAAGCAATGCATGGACGGTGCTGACACGAGCGGCGATCGCGCGAACGGGCACGGGTCTAGGCAACCCGTGCACGAACCGGTGCTGCTGCGTGAGGTGTTGACGGTGCTCGAGCTCCGCGAGGGGCTCGTCGTCGTCGATGGTACGGTCGGAGCCGGTGGTCACGCGAGGGCAATCGCGCGCGCCATCGGTCCGTCCGGGTTCCTGGTCGGTCTCGACCGTGACAGCGAGATCCTGGTTTCTGCGCGGGCTGCCTTGACCGAGGAGGTCGGGGCTGCCGGCGCGGAAGCCAGGTTCTCGCTGCACCATCTCCCACACGCGAGCATGCGCGAGGCGTTGGCGGCGACTGGTCGGTCCCGCTGCGATCGTGTGCTGCTCGACCTTGGTGTCAGTTCCATGCAGCTGGATCGTCCCGAACGGGGGTTTTCGTTCATGGCCGACGGGCCTCTCGACATGCGGATGGATGCCTCGTCGCCGGTCACGGCCGCCGATTGGCTCGCCGCGGTGTCCGAGCGTGACCTCGCGGACACGATCTTCCAGCTCGGCGAGGAGCGCCACAGCCGGCGCATCGCCGCGCGCATCGTCGAGGCGCGCCGCCGCACGCCGATCCGCCGCACGGCGCAGCTCGCGGACCTGGTCCGCGGCGCGTTGCCGGCCGCGGCGCGGCACGGCCGCATCCACCCGGCGACCCGGACGTTCCAGGCGATCCGCATGGCGGTCAACGACGAGCTCGGCGCGCTGCAGCGCGGGCTCGACGCGGCGCTGGCGTGCCTGGTGCCCGGCGGGCGGCTGGCGGTGATCTCGTTCCACTCGCTCGAGGACCGCGTCGTGAAGCAGTTCCTGCGCGCGCACTGCGACCTGGTGACCAAGAAGCCGATCACGGCGGGTCAGGACGAACTGGCCCGCAACCCGCGGTCGCGCAGCGCCAAGCTGCGCTGCGCCATCCGCCGCGAGGTCGCCGCATGAAGTGGCTGCTCGCCGGGTTGTTGTTCGCGCTGGCCGTCGCGATGGCGATCGGCACGGCCGCGATCCGCGCCGAGAACGTCCGCCGCCGGCTGGCGGTCGAGGATCTGCGCAACGCCATCCAGCTGCGCAGCGTCGAGCTGCAGCGGCTGGCGATCGACCGCGTCGAGGCGGTCGCACCGCACCGGCTCGCCGAGGCGCTCTGGCAGCAGGTGCAGGCCGCGGCGCCGCGTCGGCAGGAGTCGCTGCAGTGAAGGTCGGCGAACGGGTCCGGGTGCGCGTCGTGTTCGGCCTGCTCGGCGTCGTGCCCGTGTTCCTGGCCGGCTGGCTCGGCTACGTGCAGGTCGCGCAGGCCGCACACGTCCGCGGGCGCCGCGGCTCCGAGCTGCCGCTGGTCGCCGCCACCGCGGACCGCCAGTCGGCGGGCGCCGAGGTGGTGCCCGCGCCGCGCGGCACGATCGTCGACCGCAGCGGCGCACCGCTCGCGATCGACCGCCCGAGCTACGACGTGCGCGCGACGATCAGCGTGCCGCGCAGCTACCAGGTCGATGGTGCGACCTTCCAGGAGTACCTGTTCGAGCTGGCGACCGATTGCGCGCGCGCGCTCGCGGCGGACGACGACCTGTCGGATCGCGCCGCGACGTTCCGCGACTACCAGCGCGAGATCGCCAAGGATCTGGCGACCGCGTTCCGCGTCGCCGAGCTGCCCGCCAGCGGGCCGCTGCCGAAGGACCACCCGTGCCACGCCGACCTGTTGCTCGCGCGCGAGGTCGATCGCCTGTCGGTGCTCGAGGCGCTGCAGCGGATCGACGACCGCCGTTCGTCGATCCGGATCCATCTGCTGAACACCTTCGTCCGCGACTATCCGGGCCGCGAGTTCACCTACGGGCTGATCGGCCACACCGCGACGCGGTGGACCGACGGCGCGCTCGCGGCCAGGCAGATCGAGACCTACGGCGTCTGCGGGCTCGAGACCTCGCCACAGCTGCTGGCCGCGCCGACGGCCTCGCGGCCGTTCCTGCGCGACGGCAACGGGCGCGAGTACTTCCTCGCGTCGCCGACGTCGACGCCGACCGCGAACGTGTTGCACACGACGATCGACGCCGACCTGCAGCGCACCGCGGTGCTCGAGCTGGCCAGCGGCGCCGAGTTGTGCGCCGTCGGGGCCGGGGGCCCACAAGGCGCCGCGGGGGCCCGGCGGCGCCGGGTGTGGCCGGCCCCCCCGCACGCCGGGGCGGCGCCCGCGGGGGGGGGGGGGGG
>CAYMRG010000086.1:0-2563 GCA_964392555.1 uncultured candidatus Brocadiaceae bacterium | reverse complement strand
CGCTGAAGCGGCCGCAGTGGGGGGCGCTGGTGCTGGTCGAGATCGCGAGCGGCGACGTGCTCGCCGCCGCGTCGTGGCAGCGCGACATCAAGCATCCGCGCGGCGGCTCGTTCACGCCGTACCGCAACCTCTACGAGCCCGGCTCGATCGTCAAGCCGCTGGTGCTGGCCTACGCGCTCGAGACCGGCTCGCTCGACTGGGAACGTGAGTTCGACTGCGCGCCGGGCAGCAGCGACTACCGCGAGATCATCGGTGCGGTCGGCAGCCGCACGGTGCGCGACGACCACGCCTGCGGCCGGCTGACGCCGCACGGCATCCTGGTCAACAGCTCGAACATCGGCGCGACCTACGTCGGCCTCGGGCTCTCGCGCGAACAGTGGCGCGACTACATGCGCTACTACGGGTTCGGCACGTCGCTCGGCGCCGACTTCCCGCAGGAGCGCACCGGCGGCACCGACCCGCGGTCGTTCGACCCGTCGATCCCGCTGCGGTCGTTCCTGCGCAACAGCGCGACCTCGTTCAGCTTCGGCTACGAGCTGCAGGTCAACGCGATGCAGATCGCGCGCGCCTACCTGCGCATGGTGCGCGGCGCCGGCGCCGAGCTGCGCCTGGTGCGCGGCGTCGACCTCGACGGCCGCTGGCTGCCTGCGCCGGCGCTACCGGCGAGCGAGGCGCGGCTGCGGCCCGAGACGGTCGCGTCGGTGTTCGCGGCGATGGTCGACGTCGTCAGCGACGACCCGCATGCGACCGGGCGCGAGTTTCACCGTCGGATGTTGAAGGATACCAACATCGATCTGCACGGCCTGCTGGCCGGCAAGACCGGCACGGCGGTCAGCATGGTCGGCATGCCCGGCGCGGGCAAGGTCGAGGTCCGCAACGCGAGCTTCGTCGGCTTCCTGCCGGCCGAGGCGCCGCGGTGGCTGGCGGTGTGTGTTCTGCAGAAGGACGATAGTGCGCACTTCTACGGCGGCAGCTATGCTGCGCCGGTGGCGGCGCGACTGCTGCTCGAGGCCCAACGGGTCGATCGGCGTCGCGCGCTGCAACAGGAGTCGTCCGGTCGTCAGGTCGGTTCGACGTCACCTGTTGAATCAGGCTGGGGCCGGGGGGCTCCAGAGAGAACGGTGGATGGGCGGTAGATGACTGAGCTGGCATATCCGTCCGGACTTCCGTCCGGTCAAGGCTTCGTTCGCTTGCGCGAGCTGCGGGATTGTCTGCAGCCGCGTGAAGTGTTGCGGTGGCGCGATCTGGCCGTCGACGGCCTCGCGTTCCACTCGGCCGAAGTCCGTCCCGGCAGCGTGTTCTTCGCCATCCGCGGCAGCAAGAACGACGGTTCGAGCTACGCGCAGCAGGCGGTTGCGCGCGGCGCGGTGGCGGTCGTCGCCGAGGAGGCGCTGGGCGTGTCGGTGCCGACGCTGGTCGTCGGCAACGTCCGCGAGGCGCTCGCCGACGCGGCCCGCTACTACTACCGCGATCCGTCGCGCGCGCTGTCGGTCGTCGGCATCACCGGCACCAACGGCAAGACCACGACCGCCCACCTGATCCGCGCCTGCCTGCAGGCCGATCGGCGCCAGGTCGGTCTGCTCGGCACGATCGCCTACGAGTTCGGCGGGCGCCGCATTCCGGCGGCCAACACGACGCCGGACCCGGTGCGCATCCACGGCTACCTGCGCGAGATGGCGGATCGCTTCGCCAGCGCGTGCGTGATGGAGGTGTCGAGCCACAGCCTCGACCAGGATCGCGTGCGCGGCGTGCGCTTCCAGACCGCCGTGTTCACGAACCTGACCCAGGACCACCTCGACTACCACGGCGACATGGCGAACTACCGCGCGGCCAAGGCGCGGCTGTTCGCGTCGCTGGCGCGCGGCACGGTGGCGGTGCTGAACCGCGACGATCCCGCGTCGCTGGCGATGGCCGACAAGCTGCAGCATGGCGTGCGCGAGCTGTGGTACGGCCTGTCGCCGGACGCCGAGATCCGCGCCGAGAACCTCCGCCCCGGCCCCGACGGCACGCGCTTCACGATGGTGATGCCGAACGGTCGCGTCGAGCTGTTCCTGCGGCTGGTCGGCCTGCACAACGTGCAGAACGCACTCGCCGCCGCCGCCGCCGCGCTGTCGCTCGGCGCCAGCGAGCTGACGGTCGCGTCGGCTCTCGAGGACGCGCGCGCCGTGCCGGGTCGCCTCGAGTTCATCGAGGCGCCGATCGGCAGCGGCCGCGTGCGCACGTTCGTCGACTACGCGCACACGCCGGACGCGCTCGACAAGGTCTGCAGCACGCTCGCCGAGGTCTGCGAGGGCCGGCTGCACGTCGTGTTCGGCTGCGGCGGCGATCGCGATCGCAGCAAGCGCGCGCCGATGGCCGCGGCGGTGGCGAAGTACGCCGACGTCGCCTACCTGACCAGCGACAACCCGCGCAGCGAGGATCCCGAGGCGATCCTCGACGACATGGTGCCCGGCCTCGCCGGCGGCAAGTGCACCGCGCAGCGCATCGTCGATCGCGCCGAGGCGATCCGCACCGCCGTCGGCGTCGCGGCCGATGGCGACACCGTGCTGATCGCCGGCAGGGG
>CAYMRG010000085.1:0-13040 GCA_964392555.1 uncultured candidatus Brocadiaceae bacterium | reverse complement strand
CAGCGTCGACCAGCTGGCGCGCTGGGTATTCGAACAGGCGCGGCCGCATCTGTTCGCCGACGGCGGCTTCCGGCGGATCCTGCGCGACGGCGTGGAGTTCTCGCGGTGTGCCTACCAGCATGCCTGCACCGAGACCGGGCCCGGGCATGCGACGATCGGCACGGGCGCGCCGGCGGCGCTGCACGGCATCGTCCGCAACACCTGGTTCGACCCTGGCACCGGCAAGCTCGGCTACTGCGTCGCCCAGCCGCAGGCCGAGGTGCCGGGCCTCCCCGAAGGCAAGGACCGCGGGCCCGGCCAGCTGCTGGTGCCGACGCTCGGCGACCTGCTGAAGGCCTGCGTGCCCGGCGCGAAGGTCGCGAGCGTCTCCTGGAAGGATCGCGCCGCGATCCTGATGGCCGGCCGATCGGCCGACTGCGTCGCCTGGTTCGAGACCACCACCGGCAACCTCGTCACCAACTCGCAGTGGTGCCGCGAAGCGCCGGCGTGGCTGCTCGCGTTCGACAAGACGCGGGCGATCGACGGCTTCTTCGGCTGGCGGTGGGAACGCTGCGCCGGCGACGCGGCCTACACCGGACTGGTCGACGATCGAGCGTGGGAGGGGCCGCACGGCAACGGGCTGGGGCAGCGGACGCTGCCGCAGACCGTCACCGGCGGCAAGGACCAGCCGGGGGCGGCGTTCTACGCGCAGGTCTACGTGTCGCCGATCGCCAACACGCTCGTGCGCCAGGCTGCCGAGGCCGCGGTCGACGGCCTGCAACTCGGCGCCGACGACGCCGGCGACCTGCTGTGCGTCAGCTTCTCGGCGACCGACCTCGTCGGCCATCGCTTCGGTGCGGATTCGGTCGAGGCGCGCGACACGCTGCTGCGGCTCGACCGCGAGCTGGCGCAGTTCCTGACGTTCCTCGACGAGCGGGTCGGCAAGGATCGCTACGCGCTGTTCCTGACCGCGGACCATGGCGTCGGGCCGAGCCCCGAAGCCGCCAAGGCCGCCGGCCTGGACGCGGGCCGCGGCCCGATCGAAATCCGTGTGCGCGCAGCCGCCGAGAAGGCCCTTGCCGACCGCTTCGGTGCCCCGCCCGAGGGCAAGCGCTACCTGCAGCATGTCGGCGAGTTCACGGCGTTCCTCGATCGCGACGTGCTGCGTGCGACCGCGGGGCAGGTCGACGAGGCGACGCGGTTGCGCGAGGCCGCGCGGACCGTCGCCGCGGCCGCCGTCAAGGTGCCGGGCATGGCGGCAGCCTATGCCACCGACGACCTGCTCGAACGGCAGGCGGGGGTCGATCCGGTGCGGGATTCGTTGGTGCTCGCCCTGGCGGAGAACCGCGCCGGCGACGTGCAACTCGTGCTGAAACCGTTCTGGCTCGACGGCGCGAGTGCGGCGTCCCACGGCACGCCGCACGCGTACGATCGCGAGGTGGTCGGCCTGGCGATGGGGCCGGATCTCGCGCGCGGTCTGCGCTGCCCGGCGCCGATCACGCCGGGCTTCGGCGCGGTGCTGTTCGCCGAACTGCTCGGCATCCCGCGGCCGACCGCGGCGGTCGACCAGGTGCCTGTCGGCGTGCGGGTGGCGCGATGACACCGGTGGTTCGCGGGCGTCCCACGCGTCGGGCCGCGGTGGGGTCCGCGGGCCGTCCCGACGCGGGATAGACTTGCCGGGGCAACCCCTGACCTGGCACCGCCAATGCGACGACTGATCGACCAGCATCCTCTCCGCCGCGGTTCCCATCCGAATCGCGACGACGGCATGTGCGCGATGGAGATGGTGGCCTGGCTGGCCGGCGAGCCGCACAGCGACGAACCGCAGTGCGCCTGCCCGGTGCTCGCCGCGCTGGTTCGCGCCTGCAACGACACGCTGTCCGACGCCGACCGCAACCGCTACCTGCGACCGCTGGTGCCGCGGCTGGTCAACACGCGCGGCACGGCTGCCGACGAACGGGCACGCGGCTTCCTGGTGGTCGATTGCGTCGTCCGCGAACTGCTGCCGGCGTGGTTGCAGCGACGCCGGCTGGCCGAGGCGGCGCGGCAGCTGCGCGAACTGCCGCCGATCACCGATGCTGCGTCGGCGCATGCGGCGCGGTTCGCCATCGACGCCTACGCGGGCGAGCAGCACGCCGCGAGCTGGGTGCTGCAGCGCGCGATCGACGGCGTTGCGCCGGCCCGCTACGTCGCCGGCCTCGCCAGGGTGGCGAGCGCCAATCCCGCCGCCGAGACCTGGCCGCTGGTGGTGGCGCGGATCGAGCGGATGGCGGCGATCGGCCGGGTCGGCGGCGCGCTGCAGGCGATCGACGCCGACTGACGACCGTTTGCCGGCGCGTTTGCCGCGCCTTGGCATGGCGATTTTGGCTCCGGTTGGGCCGCCGAAACGCCGAACAAGGCCGCATGGCGGATCGGTTGCGGTGGTGGGTGATTCCCGGTGCCCTGCTGGTGCTGGTGCGCGTCGTCACGCTCGGCGGCGATCGCCTGGCGAGCGCGCCGGTGGTGCCCGTCGCCGCCGACGCGGCGCCGGTTGCCACCGCGGTCGACGCCAGCGCGTCGCGCCGTCGCCTGCCGCAGCAGGCGCTGCCCGGTGGCGCCATCGTGGTGCACGCGCCGGCGGCACTTGCCGGCCAGCGCGGCGACCTGCGCATCTGGCGTCGGCTCGACGGCCAGCGCGAAGCACAGCCGTGGCTGACGTGCCGCCCGCGCGTCCGAGACGACGGCACGCTGCCGTTCACCGGGCTGGCCGCCGGCCGCTACGACTTCGTGTTCACGGTCGCCGGCGGAACGTCCTGGAGCGCCGACGACGTCGCGGTGCCCGGCAGCACGACGCTGCACGCGGTCGACTGAATGTCGCCGGCATGACCGCGGGCCGTTCAGCGCGGCCCGGTCAGCACCGGCAGCTGCGCCTTCTTCAGGAACAGCACGGCGAAGCACTGTTCCTCCAGCGTCGTGCCGAAGCGGCCGTCGGCGTCCTGCAGCGCCAGCAGCACCTGCGCGCCGTCGTGGTACCAGTCCCAGCCGTCGATCAGGCCGGTGCGCGACAGCTCGCAGGCGCGCTCGAGGCTGTAGAGCCAGTAGTAGAACCATTCGCGTCGGTACGGCTCCGGCCCGGCGTTGCCGCGCACGCTGCGTGCCGCCGACAGCCAGGCGAAGCCGGCGCGGATCGCGTCGTCGAGTCGACCGTCGAGCGGCGTTCGCTTGCCGTCGTCGAGCGCGGCCCGGCACAGCGACAGCGCGGCGATGCCGGCGCAGGTCATGCTGCCGTAGGCCGGACCGTCGCCGGCGACCGTGTAGCCGAAGCCGCGCGGCGCGACGGTGCGACCGGTGCGCGCAGGGCGCGTCGGCGAGGGCTCGCCGGGCCCTGCGGCCTGCAGCGGCGTCAGGTCGAGTCCGCGCGGTTTGCCGCTCGGCGGGTGCTGCACCGCGAGCCAGTGCTCGGCGGCCGCCAGCCAGACGCCGCGGCCGACGTCGTGGCGGCAGAGGCGCGCACTCCACAGCCCGAGCAGCGCGTACTGCGTGTTGCTGTTGTCGAAGCCGTTGCCGCCGAGGTACCACCAGCGCGACCGGTAGGCGGCGTCGACCGTCGCGTCGCGGTTCTGCAGCAGGCGGGTCGCCCAGGCGGCGACGCGGGCCTGGTCCTCGGCCGGCAGCACGCGCGGCGTCGGCGCCGCAAGCCGGCCGGCCAGCAGGTCGTCGCGCTCGCCGCGCGGCGCGAAGCGGCCGTCGGTGGCCAGCAGCGCCGTCGCCAGGCTGTAGGTCTCGCGCAGTTCGCGCCGCTGCAGCTCGGCGAAGCCGGCGCGCACGGTCGGATCGTCGGCAGCGTACTCTGCTGCGAGCAGCGTCTGCAGCGCGAGCGCAAGACGGCCTTCGCCGCACACGTGGTCGGGGTCGTCGACCTTGCTGGCGAACTCCGGTCGGTCGGGGCGCAGCGCGGCGGCGACCACGGCGCTGCCGGCGGTGATGGCCGCGGCGACCCGCGCCGGGAAGTCGGGCGCGCGGTGGTCGATCACCGCGTCGAGCTGCCAGTTCTGCGTCAGCGTGCCGCGCAGCGGCGCGCGCTGGCCGGACGCGCCGAGCGTCACGTCGAGTTCGAGCGTGGCGACGAACGCATCGACGACGCCGCGCGCCGGGTCGACGTGGCGGTCGAGGCGCAGCCGGCCGCGGCCGCTGCCACCGAACCAGGGCCGCGGATCCGCGGCGGCGAGCTTCTGTTCGGCGGCGTCGAGGCGCACCGGCTCGACGACGAACGCCAGCTCGTAGCGTTCGCGGCCGTCGGCGCCGGTGGTGGCGGTGCCGGTCAGCGCGAGGTCCCCGAGGCCGCCGACCCGCGCCAGCCGGGTCGCGACCTTGCCGGAGGTCGGCAGCCGGAGGTCGAACGCGACGTACGGGGCGATCCAGCGCCAGTCCTGCGGTTCGCCGGCGACGTGCGTGCCGGCCGCAGCGAGTTCGCTCTGCAGCAGCAGCGGGGCGTGCGGCAGCGCGCAGCCGGGGAGCCGGCCGTCCGGCTCGGGCGTGAACGGCTCGTCGCTGACGTAGCGTGCCAGACCGCCGGTCGGCAGGCGCCAGGTGCGCGCCTGGGCCTGGGCGAGGCCGAGACACAGCAGGGCAGCCAGAGGCGCGCGCAGGTACCGCATGCGCACAGTCTCGCCAGCGCGCGCCGCGCTGCCAATGGCTACGATCCGCGCCGTGGCACGATTCTCCATCGGCTGGTTCTCCCTGTTCGTCTGGTCCGCGGCGCTGCTCGCCCAGGACCCGGCGATGCTCGACACGCGGCGCATCACGTCGGGCGAATTCCGCCCCGCGCGCTTCGGCCCGGCCAGCTGGCTCGACGGCGGCCACTACGCGACGCTCGAACCGCGCGACGGCACGCTCGAGCTGGTCCGTTACGACGCGGTCGGCGGCCAGCGCGACGTCGTCGTCACGGCGGCGATGCTGTGGGTGCCGGACCAGGCGCGCGCGCTCGGCATCGAGAGCTATGCGTTCTCGCCGGACGGCAGGCAGTTGCTGGTGTTCACCGACAGCGAACGCGTCTGGCGGCAGAACACGCGCGGCGAGTACTACGTGGTCGCGCTCGACGGCAAGGCGCCGCCGCGGCGGCTCGGCGGCAAGCTGCCGAAGTCGACGCTGATGTTCGCCAAGTGGTCGCCCGACGGCGGCCGCGTCGCCTACGTCGCACAGAACGACCTCTACGTCGAGGACGTCGCCAGCGGCCGGCAGCAGCGGCTGACCGAGGACGGATCGCGGACCGTGATCAACGGCACGTTCGACTGGGTCTACGAGGAGGAGTTCGACTGCCGCGACGGCTTCCGCTGGAGCCCCGACGGCGAGCACCTCGCCTACTGGCAGCTCGACTGCAGCGGCGTCGGCGAGTTCTACATGCTCGACGAGCTGTCGGATCGCTACTCGCGCGTCGTGCCGGTGCAGTACCCGAAGGCCGGCACGACCCACTCGTCGTGCCGGATCGGCGTGGTGCCCGCGACCGGGGGCGCGACCGTCTGGATGCAGACGCCGGGGGAACCGCGCGAGACCTACCTGGCGCGCATGGAATGGCACCCGAAGGGCAAGGAGCTGATGATCCAGTGGCTGCCGCGCCAGCAGAACCACCTGGTCGTCTACGGCGCCGACGCCGCGACCGGTGCGGTGCGCATCGTCCATGAGGAGCGCGACGCCGCCTATGTCGACGTCCGCGACGACTGCCGCTGGGTCGACGACGGCGACCGCTTCTTCTGGACCAGCGACGTCGCGTTCCAGGGGGATGCCAAGACCGCCTACCGCCAGGCCGGCACGATCGTCTGGGACACGCGCGGCAAGAACCTGCTCGTCACGCAGCTCGCGCTGACCAGGGGCTTCGACGTGATGGGCGTCGAGCTGTCGGACATCGACCACGACCGCCTGTACGTCAGCGGTTCGGACGGCAACGCGACGCAGAAGTACCTGTTCACCTGCCAGGGCGCCACCGCCCGGCGGATCTCGCCGGCGGATCAGCCGGGCTGGCACGACTACCAGATCAGCCCCGACGGCTCGCTCGCGATCCACACCTACTCGAAGTTCGACACGCCGCCGGTCATCGACCTCGTGCGGCTGCCGAGCCACGAACGGGTGCGCATGCTGGTCGACAACGCGGCGATGCGCGAGCGCTACGCCGCGGTCACGAAGGGCACGAACGAGTTCTTCCAGGTGACGACCGCCGACGGCGTCACGCTCGACGGCTGGGCGATGTATCCGGCGGACTTCGATCCGGCGAAGTCGTGGCCGGTGCTGTTCCACGTCTACGGCGAGCCGTGGTCGCAGACCGTCAAGGACACGTGGGCGCTGAACCACCACCTGTTCCACCGCTGGCTGACGCAGCACGGCTACGTCGTGATGTCGGTCGACGCGCGCGGCACGCCGGCGCCGAAGGGCCGCGACTGGCGCAAGGCGCTCTACCAGAGGATCGGCGTCACCAGCACGCACGACTGGAGCCAGGCCGTGCCGGCGCTGTGCGCGCAGCGCCCGTGGATGGACCGTTCGCGGCTCGCGGTGTGGGGGTGGTCGGGCGGCGGCGCGATGACGCTGAACCTGCTGTTCCGCTGCCCGGACCTGTTCGCGGCCGGCATGTCGGTCGCGCCGGTCACCGACATCGGCCTCTACGACACGATCTACCAGGAGCGCTACTGCGGCGATCCGCGCGAGGTGCCCGAGGTCTACAAGGAGTGCTCGCCGATCACGTTCGCCGCGGGCCTGAAGGCGAACCTGCTGCTCGTCCACGGCACCGGCGACGACAACGTGCACTTCCAGCACAGCGAACGGCTGTTCGACGAGCTGGTCGCCCAGGGCAAGCTGTTCGAGTACCTGGCCTACCCGAACCGCACGCACGCGATCGCCGAGGGCCGCAACACGCGCGCGCACCTCTACGGGTCGCTGGCGGACTTCCTGCGCCGCCGCGTGCCGGCCGGCGCGCGCGGGCGCGCCGCGGCCGACGTGCCGGTGCTCCGGTAGGGCGAGGAATCCGGGTAAGGTCCCGCGGGCCCCCGGGTCCGTGGGGCATGACTGCGAACCTCCTCGCCGTGGCCGGCGTCCTGCTGGCCGTCTCGCTGGCCCCGTCGATCGTCGCCGCCCAGGAAGGCCGTGGGCAGTTCGGCCCAGGCGATGACGACGTGCAGCAGAAGCTGCTGACGCCGGGCGGCGCCGATCGCTGGCCGTTGCTGGTCGCGGTCGACGAGCAGCTCTGGTGCGAGGTCGCGAGCGATCAGTTCGATCCGATCCTCGACCTCGTCGATGCCGCCGGCCACACGCTGGCCAGCGACGATGGCGTCGGCACGCGCAGCTCGCTGTGGCACCGCGTCGCGGTTGCCGGCGAGTGCGCGTTCGTCGTGCGGCCGTTCCAGGGCAGCGGTGGTGGCCACTACACGCTCCGGCTACAGCGCTTCCGCACCGAGCCGCTGGCGAAGGAGAGCGAGGCCGCGCACACGTTCGACGCGACCGGCTGGTGGCACTACCGCGTTGCGCTGCAGGCGGGGGACCTGCTGGTGCCGACGGTGCTCGGCGAAGGCCGGCTCGACGCCGTGTTGACCGACCAGCGGGTGCCGGTGGCCGGCAACCTGGCCGGTTACAACGCGGGCGTCACCGGCGACTACTTCGTCCGCATCCGCGGCACGCCGGGCCGGCGCTGCCAGGTGCTGTCGCAGTGCGCGCGGCAGCGCGAGGTCGGCGCAGAACGCGTCGACGACGCGTTGCGTCCCCATGGGCGCGACGTCTGGCGGATCGCGATCGCCGCGGGCGAGGCGTTCGTGCTGGACCTCGCCATGCCCGACCGGGTCGTCGCCAACGAGCTGGTCGAGACCGCGCCGGTGCCGCACGAGCCGGCGTTCGTGGCGACCGGCGAGATCGACAAGGGAGGGCGCTCGCGGCGCTTCTACGTCGCCCGCCGCACGACGACGCTCGCCCTGCACCTCGGCGGCGAAGCGGCGATGCCGATCCCGTACTCGCTGCAGGTGCGGCGCGGCGCGCGGTCGGTGGCGGTCGGCGAAGCGATCGATGACTCGCTGCCGCTCGGCGAGGGCCGGTTGTTCGAGCTCGCGCTGACGGCCGGCGAGGTGTTGCACGTCGAACTGGGCAGCGCCGCGTTCGACGCGCGGTTCGACGTCTGGGCGCCGTCGGGCGACGTGATCGCCAGGGCCGACGACCGCGGCCCGCTCGACCGCGACGCGGCGCTCGAGCTGCTGGTGCCGGCGAACGGCGTCTACCGCTTGTTGGCCTACGCGGCGGGCGGCGCGGGGGCCGGGCCGTTCCGTCTGGCGACCCGAGCCGTCGCCGTGCCGGTGCTGCAGCCGGGGAACGCCATCGACGTCGCGTTGCGCGAAGGGGAACCGTCCTGCGTGCACCTCGACCTCGCCGCGGGCCAGGAATGCTGGCTGGCAGTGGCGAGCCGCGCCTGCGACGCGGCGCTCACCGTTCTCGATCCGGCCGGCGACCGTGGGTTCGTGGCCGAGGGCGGCGGGGTCGACGGCAACGTGCTCGTCGCCTACCGCGCCCGCCACACCGGTCGCCACACGCTGCTGGTCGATTCGCGGTGCGGCAGCGGCGCGGCGACCGTGCGCGCGCTGCTGCCGTGACGGCGAAGGGCGGGCGCGCTTCAGTTGAAGAACGTGACCACGCCGCGGTTCTGGTAGACGTAGCCGGTGGTCGCGGTCGCGCTGCCCTGGCTGGTCAGGATCGACGCCGGCGGCGCGATGCCGATCTCGACCTGGTCGGCGTTCGATGTCACCAGGTAGCCCGGCGAGAAGTAGTCGAACGCCAGCACCTGGCTGGTCAGGAGGTAGTGGTTGAACACGACGTTGTTCGGCACCGGCACCTGCCACAGGTAGCCGCCGTAGATGTCGGACGTCGCCGAGAAGGCGAGGAAGTTCAGCGGCATCTGGCCCATGCAGCTCGGGTCGAGGCCGAGGACCGACAGGCTGTAGGGCGCCGCCGGCATCGGCTGGTCGGCGACGAACACGGCGAGCGGTGTGCTCGCCGGCGCGTTCAGCAGCTGCAGCCGCCAGGTGCCGCCGACCTCGGTCGGGTAGCTGGCGAGTTGCGGCCGCTGGCCGCCTGAGTGGAGGCAGCCGAGCGCGCCCGTCACGACCGGCGAGTAGAAGCCGGTTTCGTCGAGCGGGTAGTAGAACGACTGGTTGCCGTTGTTGTTCGCGTAGATGCGGAAGTCGACCAGCAGGTTGCCGCCCGGGTAGAGGTACGGGTTGGGCAGGTTGACCCAGACGATCGTGCCCGGCGTCGCCGCGGCCAGCGCGGGCAGCGTCACGAGCCCGATCGGGAAGGCGGTGAACGGACTCGACGCGAAGTTGGCGTCGTAGTCGGTGCTCAGCGTCTCGGCGGTGGCGTAGGTCGTGCCCATCCGCACCTCGAGCTGCACCAGGTAGCTCGGTGCCGATTGGGCGTCGTCCTGGCGGAAGCCGATCCGCGTGATCGACGTGTTGGCCGGCAGGTTGAGGTCCCAGTCCTCGTAGACGACCATCTCGCGAGAGACGCCGTTGGAGAACGGGAAGAAGTACTGGTACGTCGAGCCGTTGGCGACGCCGTTCATCGCGCTGGGGAAGACGACGCTCTGCGCGGCCAGGCTCGCGGCGAGGCACGCCAGGGTGGCGACGAAGCGCATGGGAAACCCCCGTGGGGTGATGGGCCGAAGCGATCCGCGAAGCGCTCCGTCGCGCGCCGCAGGCACGCGCGACGGGGCCGAACGGGCCGCGCGCGTCACCGCGACTTCGGCCCGAACGGCAGCTCCATGCGCCGCGGTGCGCGCCTTCCCCAGCGCGCCAACGATCCGCTTCGGCCGCGCCCGCGTGCGCAGCGGGCTTCGACCGACGGGCGACCCGTCAGTTGAACAACGTCACCACGCCGTAGTTCGGGTAGACCGAGCCGGTGGTGGCGGTGGCGCTGCCCTGCGCGGCGACGATCGACTCCGGCGGCGCGATGCCGAACGTGATCTGGTCGGCGTTCGAGGTGACGAGGCTGCCTGGGACGAAGAAGTCGAAGATCACCGCCTGGCTGGTGATCGTGAAGTTGTTCAGCGCCAGGCTGTTCGGCACCTGCACGCTCCAGCTCGCACCGCCGCCGGTGTTGGTCGAACCGGAGAACGAAGCGAAGTTGGCCGGGATCTGGCCGAGGCAGGACGGGTCGAGGCCGAGGAACGACAGGCTGAACGGCGAGGGCATCGTCTGGTCCGGCGCCACCAGCAGCGCCAGCGCCGTGCTGGCCGGCGCGGAGGACAGGTAGAGGTTCCAATAGCTACCGACCTGCGTCGGGCTGCTGGCCAGTGCCGCCCGCTGGCCACCGGAGTGCACGCAGCCCTGCGTGCCGGCCGTGACCGTGGACACGTAGCCGGTGCTGTCGAGCGGGTAGTAGAAGCTCTGGTTGCCGTTGTTGTTGCCGTAGACGCGGAACTCGACCAGCAGGTTGCCGCCGGGGTAGGTGTAGGGCGTGGTCAGGTTGACCCAGACGATCGAGTTCGGCGTCGAGGAGCTCAGCGCCGGCAGCGTGAAGATGCCGAGCGGGAACACCGTCGTCGGCGTGCCTGCGAAGTTGCTGTCGAAGGTGGTGCCGATCGTCGACGACGTCGACGTGGTCGTGCCCATGCGCACCTCGAGCTGGACCAGGCGCGACACCGAGGTCTGCGTGCTGTCCTGGCGGAAGCCGATGCGCGTGATCGGCGTGTTGGGCTGCAGGCCGAGGTCCCAGTCGTCGTAGACCACCTGCAGCCGCGAGATGCCGTCGGAGAACGGGAACCAGCTGATGTAGCTGTTGCCGTTGGTGACGTTGGTCATCGTGCTGGGGAAGACGACGCTCTGGCCGACCAGGGCGGTCGAAGCGAGCAGGCAGGCGGAGGAAAGACGGAGGACGGTGTTCATGATGGGCTCGCGGGGGATGGATGGCAGCCGGCTGCCGCCGGCACGAAGAGCAGCGGGCTTGCGCAGAAAGGCGCACACGCGGGAAGGAGGAATTCGTGCTCTGGGCGAACACCGGCAGGTCGAATTCCTGTGTTCGCATTCCGTTCGGGTTGGCCCTAGGATCCGCGGTATGGGTGGTTCCAGGCGCGCGCCGCAGGCGTGGGAGGTCCGTTCGTGGACGTGAGCGAGTTCGTGCGCAGCCTGCGCGAGCGCCGCGACGACGGCTCGGGCGCGGTCGCGACACCCGGCGTCGTCGAAGCGCTGCACCGCACCGAGCCACAGCCGGCGCGCATGGCGCCGTTCCCCGACTGGCTGCACCCGGCGCTGGTCGACGCGCTGCACGGCCGCGGCATCGTCGAGCTCTACAGCCACCAGCGTGAATGCGCGGACCTCCTGCACGAGCGGCGCGACGCGGTGATCGCGACCTCGACCGCGTCGGGCAAGTCGCTCGCCTACCACCTGCCGGTGCTCGACGCGCTGCTGCGCGACGGCCTCGACGCGCGCGCCCTCTACCTCTACCCGACCAAGGCGCTGGCGCGCGACCAGATGGCGGACCTCGACCGCCTGTTGACGACGACGGGCGGTGACCACGGACGCGGTGACCTCTTGGTCGCGGTCTACGACGGCGACACGCCGCCGCAGGTCCGCCAGGCGCTGCGCGAACACGGCTCGCTGGTGCTGACCAATCCGCACATGCTGCACGCCGGCATCCTGCCGAACCACACCAAGTGGCAGGGCCTGTTCACAGGGCTGCGCTACGTCGTCGTCGACGAACTGCACACGCTGTCGGGGATCTACGGCTCGCACGTCGCCAACGTGCTGCGCCGCCTGCAGCGCATCTGCCGCCACTACGGCAGCGAGCCGGTGTTCTGCGGTGCATCGGCGACGATCAGCAACGCCGGCGAACATGGCCGCCGCCTGTTCGAGAAGCCGGTGCGCGTCGTCGACCGCGACGGCAGCCCGCGCGGTCGCAAGCACTTCGTCTTCCTCAACCCGAAGGTCGTGCAGGTCACGTCGGGCCTGCGTGTACCGGCCAGCGAGACCGCGCGCCAGCTCGGCGGCGAGCTGCTGCAGAGCGGCCTGCAGACGATCTTCTTCGCCCGCTCGCGCACCCAGACCGAGGTGCTGCTGAA
The DNA here is from genome assembly GCA_964392555.1 of uncultured candidatus Brocadiaceae bacterium. GTDB lineage: Bacteria > Planctomycetota > UBA1135 > UBA1135 > UBA2386 > CAYMRG01. Next base: position 1,003 of record CAYMRG010000085.1, on the reverse strand, counting down.
GTACCTCCGCGACGAGGCGAAGGCCAAGGGCGTCGACCAGGCGAGCGTCGCCGGCTACCGCGGCGGCTACCTGCCGAACCTGCGGCGCAAGATCGAGCAGGGCCTGCGCAGCGGCGCGATCCGCACGGTCGTCTCGACCAACGCGCTCGAACTCGGCGTCGACATCGGCAGCCTCGACGTCTGCGTGCTGGTCGGCTACCCGGGCACGGTGTCGAGCACGTTCCAGCGCGCCGGGCGCGTCGGCCGCCGCTCGCAGGACAGCGCGGTCGTGTTCATCGCGCGCAGCGCGGCGATGGACCAGTTCCTCGTGCAGACGCCGGGCTACCTGTTCGACGCGCCGCGCGACGCGGTCAGCATCGATCCCGACAATGCGATCATCCTGACCAACCACGTGCGCTGCGCGGCATTCGAGCTGCCGTTCGGCGAGGACGAAGGGTTCGGCCAGGCGCCGGGCGTGCGCGACGTGCTCGAGTTCCTGGCGCAGGACCTCGGCGTGCTGGTGCACCAGAGCGGCCGCTTCCACTACGCCGACCGCACCTACCCGGCCGAGGGCGTCAGCCTGACCGCGGCCGACATGGACAACGTGACCATCCAGGACGTCGAGTCGAAGACGATCCTCGCCGAGATCGACCGGCCGTCGGCGATCACCGAGGTCTACGAAGGCGCGATCTACGGCCACCAGGGCGACACGTGGCTGGTCGAGCGCTTCGACTACGCCGACCGCCGCGCGTTCGTCCGCCAGGTCGATGCCGACTACTACACCGAGGCCGACACCGAGACCGAGGTCAAGATCCTGCACCTCGACGCGCGGCAGGAGCACGCGGCCTACACCGCGCATCGCGGCGAGGTGCACGTCAGCACGCTCGCGAAGGCGTTCAAGAAGATCAAGTTCTACACGCGCGAGAACGTCGGCATCGGCGAGATCCATCTGCCGCCGGAGGAGTTCGAGACCGAAGCGTGTGCGCTGGTGCTGCGGCCCGAGCTGGTGGCGCGCCTTTGCCTG
>CAYMRG010000084.1:0-13203 GCA_964392555.1 uncultured candidatus Brocadiaceae bacterium | reverse complement strand
CCATGACCCAGCTCCACAGCGCGTTCGCCAAGACCGCGGCCCGTCGCGCCCACCTCGACCAGGGCAACCTGCTGCGCTCGCTGACGTTGGTCATCAACGGCGTGCCGGGCGGCATCAACCTCGGCCAGGGTGTGTGCGACCTCGACACGCCGAGCCCCCTGCGCGACGGCGCGATCGCCAGCATCGACGGCGGCGATCGCCAGCTCTACACGCCCTACGCCGGCCTGCCCGAGCTGCGCGCGGCGATCGCGACCAAGCTGCGGCGGCACAACGGCCTCGCCTACGGCCCCGAGAACGTCGCGGTCTGCACCGGCAGCAGCGGGGCGTTGTTCGCGGCCGGCACGACGCTGCTCGAAGCCGGCGACGAGGTCGTGCTGTTCGAGCCGTTCTACAGCTACCACGGCTCGACGCTGCCGCTGTTCGGCGCGAAGCCGGTGGCGGTGCCGCTCGACCGCGCGACGCTGGCGTTCGAGCCGGCGGCGCTGCGTCGCGCGCTGACCAAGCGGACCCGCGCGGTGATCGTCAACACGCCGGGCAACCCGTCGGGCAAGGTGTGGACGCACGATGAGCTCGCCGCGATCGGCGAAGTGCTCGACGGCACCGACGTGCTGGTGTTGACCGACGAGGTCTACGAGTACATGTGCTTCGACGGGCGCCGCCACGTCTCGCCGGCGACCGTGCCGTCGCTCGCCGACCGCACGCTGACGATGAACTCGTTCAGCAAGACGTTCTCGATCACCGGCTGGCGCATCGGCTTCCTCGCCGGGCCGGCGCCGATCGTCGAGAAGTGCGGCATCGTCTTCGACCAGATGGAGGTCTGTGCGGCGCGACCGATGCAGCGCGGCGTGCAGCGCGCGCTCGAACAGCTGCCCGACTCGTTCTACAAAGAGCTGCAGCAGGGCTACCAGCAGAAGCGCGACCTGTTCTGCGCGGCGCTGCGCGACGCGGGCTTCACGTTCACGGTGCCGCAGGGCGCCTACTACGTGCTCGCCGACTACACCAAGGTGTTCGGCGACCTCGCGCCGTATCCCGCGGTGCTGCAGATGATCGAGAAGATCGGCGTCAACGCCGTGCCGGGCGACCTGTTCTTCGCCAGGCCCGACGGCGTGCGCTGCATGCGCTTCCAGTTCGCCGTCGAACGCGCGGTCCTCGACCGCGCCTGTGAACGACTCCGGAGCCTCGCCAAGTGATCCGTTTCGCCCGTCGGGCGGCAGCCGCGCTGTCGCTGTTCACCGCTGTCGTCGGCCTGCGCGCGCAGGAACCCGAACCCGAGGCCGGCCTCGTCGCGCTGCACCAGGCCGTGCTCGACGCGGGCACCGACGCGGTGGTGCTCAACGTCGCCGCGCACCCCGACGACGAGTCGTCGCGCACCAACACGATGTTGCGCCGCAAGTACGGCATGACGGTCGTCGCGTGCTACACGACCTACGGCGACGGCGGGCAGAACGCGATCGGTCGCGAGATCGGGCCCGAGCTGGCGGCGATCCGCGTGCAGGAGACGCTGCACGCCGCCGCGACCAGCGGCGTCGAGGTCCGTTGGCTCGGCATGGACGACTTCGGCTTCAGCAAGACGCTCGACGAGACGCTGGCGACCTGGGGCAGGGAGCGGCTGCTCGACGCGATGCGCAAGGTCGTCGACGACGTCTGCCCCGACTTCATCGTCACCAACCACAGCCTCGACGGCGGACACGGCCACCATCGCGCGACGTTCTGGGCGATCCAGCAGGTGCTGGCCGAGCGCGCGGCGCAGCATCGGCGCGTGCCGGCGCTGGTCGCGCGCAGCAAGGTCGAGGAAGCCGACTGGATCGTCGATCCGGCCGAACTCGAACCGGCGCGCGGCGAGACCTACGCGCGGCTCGCGCACCGCGCGTGGACGCAGCACGTCACGCAGGGGCCGTGGGGGCCCCACGATCCGATGCAGGTCGGCCGCGACTGGTGGCGCGTCGTCAACAAGGGCGAATGTGCGGTTCGCGGCGCCGGCAGCGACGGCGATGCGGTGCCGATGCCGTGGTGCTGGACGCGGTCGCCGCAGGCGATGCCGGCCGGCGTCGACACCGCCGGCGAGGTCGTGGATCGCGCCGCGCTGCGGACCTGGGCGATCGAAGTGCTGCGCGGACCGGCAGGCTTCGACGTGTCGCTCGGCGATCGCGATGCGCAGATCGTTTCGCAGCGTCTGCAGGCGCATCGCCGCACCGCGGCCGAACGCGTGCTGATGGCTCTCGCCGGCGTGCGCATCGAGACCTGGCTCGCGGAATCGGAGGTGCCGGCGGACGGCGCGGGCGTGGTGAACGTGGTCGTGCACAACGCCGACCGCGTCGCTGACCTCGACATCCGCTCGGACGAGCGCGTGGCCATGCCGGTGACGCAGCCCGTTCGCGCGCTCGTGTTCGACGGCCTGCCGGTCTCGCCGGCCATGACGTTGCCGCCATCGGTCGCGCCGGCGCCGCCCGCGGGATCGCCCGCCGCGTCGTCGCCCGGGCCGATCGGGCGGTTCGCGGTCGCGTTCCCGTGCGAGCCGGCGACCGGCGGCCCCGAGCCGCGGCAGGTCGGGCTGCAGGTCACGTTCCGCCTCGACGGCGCGCCGATCGCCCGTTCGCTGGCGCTGCGCTACACGCCGGTCGCGCCGGTCGGGCTCGCCTGGGACCGCGAGTTCGTCATGGTGCCGAAGGGCCGCACCGTCGAACGCGTCTTCAGCGTCGCGGTGACCAGCCACGGCCAGCGCGAGTTCTCGGCGCCGGTGCGCTTGTCGCTGCCGCCGGGCATCCAGGCGGTGCCCGTGCCGTCGCGGCTGTCGCTGTCGCCCGAACACTCGCAGACGCGGTTGCTGGTGCGCGCGACGATCGTCGCCGACGAGCTGCCCGCGGACGCCGGCATCGAGGTCGGTGTCGGCCAGGTGCGCTCACGCATCCGCGTGCAGCCGGTCGACGTCGCGGTTCCGCCGGGCCTCAAGGTCGCGTTGGTGCGCGGCCCCGACGACACGACCGAACGCGCGCTCGCCGACCTCGGCGTCGCCGTGACGTCGCTCGACGGCGACGCGCTGGCGCTCGTGCGGCTCGACGAGTTCACGACCGTGCTGCTCGACATCCGCGCCTACTTCCACCGCCCCGAACTGGCCGAGATGCGCGACCGTCTGCTGCAGTTCTGCCGCAGCGGCGGGCGCATCGTCGCGATGTACCACAAGCCCGGCGAATGGAACGAGCGCGACGGCCACCCGCTGCTCGCGCCGTTCCCGATGACCGTCGGCAGCGAGCGCGTCACCGAGGAAGGCGCGGCCGTGACGTTCCTGCAGCCCGAGCACCGCCTGATGCAGTATCCGCACGCGATCACGGCGGCGGACTTCGCCGGCTGGGTGCAGGAGCGCGGCTTGAACTTCCCGAGCCGCTGGGACGCCGCGTGGACGCCGCTGCTGGCGATGAAGGACTCCGGGGACGAGAAGCCCGCGGAAGGTGCGCTGCTGCACACGCGCTACGGCCAGGGCGACTTCGTCTATTGCTCGCTGGCGCTGTATCGGCAGCTCCGCATCGGCAATGCCGGCGCGGCGCGATTGCTCGTCAACCTGCTCGCGAAGTGAGTCGCAACACGCAAGGATTCGCACGGGGCGCGGCACGAGCCGAAGGTCGGCCGATGGAACGCCCCGGGGCGAGCAGCCCAGGTCAGTTGCCGATCGCAAACTCGACACCGTGCGTCAGGCCGAGTCCGCCAGCCGGGCACAGCGTCACCGCTTGCGCGGTCACGATCATGCCGAAGAGCGACGTCTGCGATGGCAGCGGCACGGGCACCGAGCCGCCGCCTCCGCACGCCCCGACGCCGGTCAGCGACGTGATGCCCGCCGCGTAGACGGGGCCGGACAGCGGCACGACGACCTCGCCGCAGAACAACGGCACCGGCATCGTCGAGACCGGGCCGAGCGCGAGGAACACCGCCGCAGCGCCACCGCCCGGGCCGTGATCGACGCCGAGCGCGAAGCTCAAGTTGCCCTCGAGGGCGTCTCCAACCGGCGCCAGCGTCAGCTGCGGGCACTGCGGGCAGGCTACCGCGTCGCCGCAGCTCGCACCGACCTTGCGCCACGGCAGCGCCGTCATCGTGAAGCCCGCTTCCGGAGTGTCGAACGCGAGCTGCACCGGAAACACCGTCGCATCGGTCGAGTCCTTCGGGTCGATGCCGACGATGCGGAACGCGGTCACGCCGTTGCCGCCCTGCAGCTGCCGGAAGTCGACGCGGCTGCCCTCGGGAAACCAGCCGAGGCTCACGCCGCCGACGACGACCTCGAACTGGCCGTCACTGTCGATTCCCACCGGCAGCGTCTCGATGTCGGTGAACAGCGCCGTGCCGGTCATTTCGAAGTCGTAGCCGACGGCCATCGGCGGGTCGTACCACCAGTGGGTGCGGCCGTAGAAGCCGTTGGGCTGGGTGAACGGCAGCAGCGGAAAGAACTGTGTCTGGCCACGGACCGGTCCCTGCGAGGACACGCCGATGTCAACAGTCATCCCCTGGGATACCGTGAACTCGACTGTCGACCTCGAGTAATAGACGCCAAAGCCCTGGAACGGCGGCGGCGGAGCATATTCCTGGTAGGAACTGACGTCGGCCGTGGCGGTGTACTGCAGGACGCCGATGGACGGCGAGTAGTCCATCGCCATGTTGCAGCTCACGCTGTTGCCGTTGTCCTGACCCTGCGCCGAGTCGGACCAGGGCAGCTGATTGCCGAAGTTCGAATAGTAGAACATCGGCGGTGGCCACCCACCCAGCAAGAAGTTGCCGCACATGGCCTCGAAGCCAGGGTTGGTGGCCAGAAGACTCACGACACTGGGCTGACTGAACGTCGCCGAGAGATCCAGGATCAGCCGCTGGCCCAGGGAGACGCTGTTGGCGTAACCCGCCGTGCATGCGCCAGCGCCCCGGAACTCGAACTGGTACTCCTTGGTCGTAAGGAGCGACCAGGTTGCCGCGAGGCTCACCGGCGTGATCGCCGCGTTCCAGGGTGTGTTATCCCACTGAGCGCCACTGCCGAAGCCGGTCGGTGCGCCGAGCTCGGCCTCCAACGTGTAGGCGGTGCCTGGCGGGCTCCCGGCGGGGCGGGAGCTCAGAACGATGCCGAAGCTGCGCCAGTTCTCGGCCTGGGCGGGGATCGCTGCGGCGAGCAGCAGCAGCGCGATCGGAGCGAAGGAAAGGTGGTTCATGGCGGTTTGTTTCTCTGGGTCGATGGCGCAAGTGCGCCCACCATGGGGTGACCGTTTCCCAGCGATGGCGGACAGGATTTCCCGCGAACCTCTTCGCCATCGAACGGCGCCGGGCAGCACATGCATCCCGTCGATCGCCGACGATGGCGTGCGACACGGAGGACGCGACCAGCCCGGCGCTGAGCCCGTTCCGTAGCACTCCATCGGGCTACGCCCGACCCCGACGCATGGAACCTTCTCGCATCCCAGCCGGTCGCCGCTGAGCTGCGCGCCTCAGGCGCGTCAGCTCCAGCGTAGGCGGGCGAAGCCCTTCCCCTTGCGTTCCTTAGTAGACGATGTCCGAGATCGTATGGCTCCACTTCGAGCCTGCGAACGTGAAGGGCCCGGGCGGCAGGGCGACAGCCTGCGTTGTCAGCTTGATTCCCCTGAAGGCGATGTTCGCGCCGATGGGAATGCTGCCGGTGCCCTGCCCATTCGCATCCAGGATGCCAGCGAAGACGAAGTCGACGTGCGTCATGCAGAGGCTGAAGAACGGCAGGCAGCCGAGCGAGGGGTCGAGGTCGATGCCGACGATCCACAGGCCGGTGGCGAACGGGACGCCGGCGTCGATGTCCCAGGTCACGGTGCCCGGAGTCGTCCACGCATCGTGGTAGTAGGTGTCGATGCCGGGGACGGGGTCGTAGCGCAGGGTCATCTCGTGGGCCTCGCACCTCGTCGTCACCTCGAGGCGCATGAAGTCGATAGCGGTGAAGCTGTCGACCATCACGTCGAGGTAACGGACCATCTCGAGCCGCGGCAGCAGGTTGAGGCTGCTCGACAAGTCGGCGAGGTCGAGGCACAGGACGGTGTCTGTGGTCGGCACCGGCGTCGAGAACGCCCAGTCGCCCGCCCCCGCGAAGTCCAGGCGAAGCCGATCGGTGCCGAGAAGGTTGTCACCCGCCGCCTGCTCCTTCAATCGCACGTAGAGCTTTGCGGCGACGATGTTCTCCGGCAACCCCTCGAACGAATGGGCGAGTGGCGCCAGCAGCGAGGGAACCGCGCGGTCGAACCAACGCGTCGTCGCTGGTACGATCGCGGCACGCGGGTAGGCGATCTCCTTCGTGGGCACCGAATTCACGAAATTGTCCAGGTAGTTGTCTGCCACGCCGGCCCGGATCACGTGATGACAACGACCGGTCTCCGTGTCGTTGCAATAGACGCAGGTGAAGCCACCCGCTGCGCCGTCGCAGATGGCCAGGTCGAGGTCGCCATCGCCGTCGAGGTCGCAGGCTTCGATGTCCACTCCGCTGCCGATCATTGGGGTCGTCGGCAGGGCGAAGCTGCCAAGCCCGCTGTTGGGCATGATGTAGACGTTGTTGTTGGTTGCGGCCACGGCCAGATCCAGGTCTCCATCGAGGTCGAAGTCACCGCGCGTCACTGCAACCGGTTCGTCGACGCTCGGGAAACCGTGTGGAACGATCGGGCTCAGCGTGCCCGCGCGGCTCACATAGCAAATCCACAGTCCGGGGCTACCGCCTCCCGTGCTGGTGCCACCGATCACGAAGTCGTCGCAGCCATCGCCGTCGAAGTCCCCGGCAGTGACGCAAGCCGTCAGCGGCGTGGGAAACAGGGTCGTGGGAGGCATGACCCCGGCACCGAAGAAGGGGAACGCTCCACCGGCAGCGCCGACTCGCAACTCCGCGCGCGCGACCCCGCCGCCACCGCGCACCACGACGAGGTCGGGCCGCTGGTCCTTGTCGAAGGAACCGATCGCCATGCGCACTGCAGGACCGAGCCCGGCAGTCAGGTTGACGGTCACTACCGGCGTCAGCAGCCCCCCGGCCGCCAAGGAGACGTGCAGCTTGCCAGTGGAGTCGAGCACGACGGCGTCCGCGTCACCGTCGAGGTCGAGGTCGCGCACGAGCACCTGGATCGAGGTCACCGGTACCGGCACCGGCAGCCCGATGGCCGCGGCGCCGCTGTACATCTGCAACTGGTAGGTTCCGCCGAAGCCCGCAACCTCCAGCGTCACGATCTCGTCGCCGGGCGTGTTGGGATCGACGTCACCGGTCACTATGTCGAGCGCGCCGAGGTCGCCGTTCATCGAGCTCAACGGCGCCGCCGCAGGCGCCAGGAACATCGGACAACTCGTCTGTGCTCCGCCCGGGTAGTGATCGAACCAGCGCGTATTGCTCACCAACGCGGTGACCATGAACGGGTTGCCGCCAGCGGCCGACCGGCCGAATGCCAGCGCCCCGGGCGAAGCTCCGCCAGCGGCGGAGTAGCACGTTGGCGATTGGAATTGCGCTGCCAACGCTGGCGCGAACAGCAGCATCGCGGCTGCGGCCAGCGGGCGAATGGGGCGGTAGACCAACGCCGCCGCCTGCGGCTGGCGAAATGGGTGGAAGAGCGTCTTCATCGGGTCCTTCGGGTGGTTGGAGAAAGCGATCCTCCGGGTAGTGACCAGCCGCGATTGGACCGGACAGGAATGTGCCGGAACGACCGCTAGGCCGACATGGCGCGGGCAGGCCTGGCGGCGGCCCTTGCTCGTAGCCGGGCCAAGCTGTCGAGCCTTCGGGTGCGAGCCCTGTTCCGCGATGTGACCGCGGCTCGCCGCCTCAGTTGCCGACGGTCCAGGTCACACCGTTCGACGTGCTGATGCCGAACGCGTTGCGCACCGTGAACGCGGCCGCCTGCGACGTGCACTGCAGACCGACCAGCGCCGCATTGTTCGGGATCGGCAAGGCCACGGTCGCGGTGCCGGCAGGCAGCGACACGGGCAACGTCGCGGCGCCCAGGTTCGCATTGGTGTAGGCGGCGCAGCCCGGGGCGCCGAGCGGGGCGAGCGACAGGCCACCGGGGATCGCGCTGTCGCCGAGCAGCAGGAAGGCCAGCGGCACGAGATCCTCCACGTCGCTGACGGCGAGATCGAAGTTGGTGCCGAGGCGCGGCAGGCCGACCGAGTGCACCAGCGGTCGGCTGTCCGGGCCCTGCGTCAGCATCGGCAGCGCGGTGGTCAGGTCGACGTTCCCGGGGTCGATCGCGACGAATCCGTCGCCGCTGCCCTTCGAGGCGCCGACGAGCACCGGCGCGCTGGTCGTGTTCGGCACGATGCCGCGGTAGCGGAACTCGAAGTCGCCGGAGGCATGCAGGGCGACCTGCATGGTGACCGACGTCGTCCCCGCCGCCGGCACGGAAGCACTGCGGTCGGCCACGTCGAGCCAGGTCACGTAGGCGATCTGGTTCACGGCGTCGACGTCGAAGTAGATGCCGCTCGCCGGGTTCGTCGCCAGGTTCGCCGCAGGCTGCAGGTTGCACCACAGCGGGCACAGGCGCGGGGCCTGCGCGAGCAGTTCGGCGCTCGTCGGGCTCGCGTCGCAGAAGTTGGAGGTCGTCGGGCCGAGCAGGATGTAGCCGTCGGACGCCGCGTGGATCACGTTCGTGCTGCCGCCGGGGAACGGGAACGCGAACGGCAGCACCAGCGGCTGCGTGAAGTTCGTGTCGCCCATCGCGGCGGCGATCGGCGCATTGTCGAGCACCTGCGTGCCGGTCGGCGGGGTCCACTGCGGCGTAACCGACGACACGAGGTAGCCCTGCTGGGGCAGGTGCGCCGCATACAGCACCTGCTCGGTGCCGACGCCGCCGACGAAGTCGAACGCGGCCAGCGACGCGAAGCTCTCGTAGAACGTCGTCGTGCCGCGGTAGCAGCCGCTGCCGACCGCTTCGCTGCGCGCGCACCCGGTGCCCGGCACGTTGCCGAGCTGGTAGCGGAGGTTGCCGTTCCACACGCGCGGCGAGAACGAGCTGCCCGAGAACAGCGCGCTGCAGGCGGCGCCGGCCGTGAGCTGCACGTCGGCCGTGGACCCGGTCAGGTTCGTCGCGGTGCCGTTGGTGAAACCGACGCCGACGCCGACGTGCCGCACGCAGACGGCGTGGGGGCCAGGCGGCAGGTAGGCGCCCGTGCCCAGGCATGTGAACGCCGGCACGTTGTTGCCCTGCGCGATGACGCCGCCGCTCGCCGCGAGCGTCCAAGGCGTCGCATCGAGCACGTGGCCGACGTAGGTCGTCGGACCGACCCAGAGTTCGACCGTGCCGACCGTCCCCGCTGCCGTCGTGCCGCAGTTGACGTCGAGCGCGGTGATCGTGATGCCGGCGCCGGCGACGACGTTCAGGTCGAAGAACACCTGCCAGCCCGCGGCGCCGCCGTTGTTCGCCGAGAACGGCATCGCCAGCGGCGATTGGGCGGACAGGAGCGCGGCGGTGAGCAGGGCGGCGGTGAGTGGGGCGTGCACGGTTCGCGGTATCGGGACGCGTCGGCCGGGCAACATCCAGACCGGGGTCGGCCAGAGCGTTGCAGGGCGCTTTCACTGCGCCCGGTGGGCAAGAAGTGGACATGGCCGGGCGCCCGTGGACAAGGCCGCGCCATCGCCGCGTCGGCCCCCTGGCGAGCTTGGCGTGGACCGCTTCTTGCCAACGCGCGCCCCCGATTCCTCACCCATGAAGCCATCCTCCGCCCTGCGCGCCGTCGTCGCCGCGCTTCTCCCGTTCGCTGCCGTCTCGGCGCAACAACCTTCCAACTGGACGACGATCACCCTGCCCGCCGGCGCCGCCAGCATCAACTCGATCGGCACGACGACGGCGTTCCGCACGCCGACCGAGGTCTGGCTCTACTCGGGGATCACCAAGCACTGGACGACGCTGACGGTGCCGGCGACGGCGACGGTCTTCCAGGCGAACGACTACGTCGTGGTTCGCGACGGCAATACGTTCCACGGCTTCGCCTCGCACATCGGCACGGTCGACACGATCACGACGGTCGGCTCGCCGCTGGTGGTCAGCGGTCCCGCGAGCTCGTCGTGGGTGACGCTGGTCGCCGACGGCTCGCTGGTCTACGCGTTCGGTGCCTTCAACGGCGCGTGGCAGAGTGCGCCGATCGCCACCTCGGCGCCGCAGATGATCGCCAACCGGCTCATCGCCGAGATCGACGACGGCGTGACGATCTACGGCCTCAGCGCCCACCACGGCCTGCTGGTGCCGACGCCGAGTTCGGCGGGCTCGGTCCTCACCGTGATCGGCGAGGCCGAGATCGGCACCGCGCACGACGCCGCCGCGGGCACGTTCCGCGCGTTCTCGGCGCAGCAGAACGCCTGGACCATCGCCACCTTGCCGGCCGGGTTCGCGACCGCGCAGTCCAACGAGATCGCGATGGCGTGGAGCGGCGCGCAGATCTGGGGCGCGTCGGGCCTCAGCGGCACGCTGACGAGCTACACCGCACAGGCCCCGATCAGCGGCGTCGCCACGTCCGAAGGCACCGCGGCGTTCGTCGACGGCGGCCTGGCCGTCTGCTTCGGCTCGGGCCGCGGCGCGTTCGCGACGCTGCCGGCCTCGGCGCCGACGTTCCTGCAGGACTACCACTACCTGTTCGTCCAGGACGGCGCGACGACGACGCCGTTCTCGGCCGTCACCAATGCGTTCGGCGCGTCGCTGACCGGCGGGCCGCTGACGTTCACGATGAACGATGCGGCCGCCTACGCGACCGACGGCACCGACGGCTGGGTCTACAGCCCGATCCTCAACCGCTTCGATCCGACGCCCTCGCTGGTCGGGACGCAGGTCGCGGTCGTGCGCGACAGCGTCGTCCTGTATGGCCCGACGGGCTTCGATGCCTGGTCGGCGCGCCACGGCAACTGGCGGTCGCTGGCGGTCTCGGCTGCGGCGACCTACCAGGCGCCGGCCACCGGCTCGACGATCCTGGTCACCGACGGCTTCACGCTGCACGTGTTCGACGCGAGGCTCGACCGTTGGGCCAGCGTCACCGGCATCGGTCCGATGACGACCAGGATCTCGCGCCACACCGCGATGGCGCACGACGGTTCGTTCGGCTACGGCTTCGGCCAGCCGTCCGGCGAGTGGTGGGTGGAGCCGCTGACCGCGGCGCCGACCTCGTTCGATACCGCCAGTTCGATCGGCACGCTGCGGCACGGTTCGCAGCTCAGCGTCTACTCGGTGCAGGGTTCGTTCACCTACACGGGTCGCTATCCGGAGTTCACGCAGGCGATCAACCTCGGCAACACGCTGCACATGCACCAGTCCGCCGATCCCAACAGCCTGCTGCTGCTGATCGCGGGCTGGGCGCCGGCGTATCTGGCCCTGCCGGGTTGGGGCACGCTCTACATCGACCCCGCGAGTGCCTATGCGGTCGTCTGGCCGAATGCCGTCGACGCGGACGGTTACCTCGACATGAACCTCGCGCTGCCCGCGAACCCCGCACTCGTGGGATCGCAGCTGCACCTGCAGAACCTCGTGCTGCAGCCGAACGGCACGTTGTGGCTGTCCAACAGCATCGCGCCGGTCCTGTTCTGACCGGCCGCCCGCTCGATCCCACGCCCTTACCCCCAGCACCGATGCGAACCCACCTCCTGGCCGCTTCCTGCCTGCTGCTGTTGCTCGCGCCGCTGTCCGCCCAGGACACCAGCGCTCGCAAGACCGGCGACGTCTTCCGCAGCGAACTCGACCAGTTCGTCGCGCGACTCGATGCGATGGCCACGGCCGATCGCCCCGCGCGGCATCCGCTCGGCGGCGACGCCGTGCTCGCCAACGCGCAGATCCTGTGTGCGCTCGGTCACGGTCATCGCCACTACCACATCAGCGACGGGCCTGTCGTGCGCCCGACGCTGCAGTTCCTCTTGAACAAGCAGGACGCCGACGGCGGCTATGGCGACGCGGTGACGACCGGTTGGGTCGTCGAGGCGATGGCGGTGATGGATGCCAACGGCTGTCGCGACGCGATCACCGCGGGCAAGGCGCGCTTCCGGGCGCTCGGCGGCACGGCGCTGCCGTGGACCGCGAGCGTCGACGCGATCCTCGCGGCGAAGGCGTTCCCGCAGCAGCAGGGGGCGGCGGCGCAGGCCGAGGCCAAGCGGATGCTCGCCGCGAAGGGCGCGCTTGCGCTGCCCGAGGCGGCGTCGGTGATGGTCCAGCTCGCCGCGTGCCAGGTCGCCAACCGGCGCCTCGACCAGGCGGCCGCTGCCGCGGCCAGGACCGTCGAGGCGGCGCCAGCAGCCGCATCGGTCGCGGCCAAGGCCGCGGCTCCGACGACCGGGACGGGCACGGCGACGGCCGCGGCGGATTCGCCGGCGCGCGACCGCGGGTTCGCGTGGCTGTTCGCGCAGTTGCAGAACGGCGTCATCGCGACCGACGGCCGCCACGACATGCCGCTGACCGCGATCGTGCTGATGGCGCTGCAGACCAAGCCGGTCGCGCGTCGCACGCCGGAGGAGTCCAAGGCGATCCGCGCCGGCCTCGAGTGGCTGCTCGCGCAGCAGAACGCGGATGGCACGTTCGGCGACACGCTCGCCAACTACACGACCTGCGCCGCCGTCGGCGCGCTGCACACCTACGACGCCCCGGCGGTGCCGGCGGCGCTGCAGAAGGCGCAGCGCGCGATCCTGCGGTTCCAGAACTGCGAGCAGAACGGCTATGCCCCGGCCGATCGCGACTACGGCTCGATCGGCTACGGCGGCATGACGCGCGGTGACCTCAGCAACATGAACTTCGCGCTCCAGGCGCTGAAGGACACCGGCCTGACGCAGGACCACGAGGCGCTGCAGCGCGCCCTGGTGTTCCTGCAGCGCACGCAGAACCTGCGCGCGACCAACGACTACTCCGGCCAGGCGCCCGACCCCGAGCACGAAGGCGTGATCCTGAACACCGTGTCGGGTGACGACGGCGGTGCCGGCTACTACCCGGGCAACTCGTCCGCGGGCTACATCGTGCGCCCGGACGACACCGTGGTCGCGCGCAGCTACGGCTCGATGACCTACGCGCTGTTGAAGTGTTATTCGCTCGCCGGACTGAAGAGCGACGACCCGCGCGTCGCGGCCGCGCTCACCTGGCTGCAGCAGAACTGGCGCCTCGACGCCAATCCCGGTGCCGCGCCGGAACTCGGCGCGAAGGCGCAGTTCCAGGGCCTCTACTACTACTACCTGCTGATGGCGCAGGCGCTCGCCACCTCCGGCATCGACCACCTGACCGTCGACGGCGC
>CAYMRG010000083.1:0-13235 GCA_964392555.1 uncultured candidatus Brocadiaceae bacterium | reverse complement strand
GAAGAAGAAGAAGAAGAATTAAACACAGAGAACACAGAGACCACAGAGAAGAACAGAACAGAACAGAACAGAACAGAACAGAACAGAAGAGAACAGAACAGAACAGAGGAGAGGCAGAAGCAGGGGAGGGGAGGATGGGCTAGACTGGCCGCGATGCGGCATGCCCTGCTCGGCCTGTTGATCGCGCTCTATGCCCTCGGTGGCCTCGCCCTCGGCGTCTGGGTCGCCATGTGCCGCAACGAACCGACCGGCAGCGCGAGTGCGTTGCCGCTGCCCGAAGGCGTGATGTGGGCAGGCGTCGTGGCGCTGTTGCTGATCGCGGTCGGTGCGTGGTTGAAGGTGCGCGGCACGCGATGGCTCGCGATGCTCGTCCACCTGCTGGTCGTGTTCGGCGCGATCTCGGTCTACGCGCTGCACGTCAGCGGCGATCGCCCGATGAAGGGCGGCCAGCCGCTGCTCGAGACCGCGGCGAAGGTCGCGGTTCACGCCCTGCTGCTGCTCTATTGGCTGAAGTCGCGCGCCGTGAAGGAGCGCTTCGCCAGGCAGGCGTGAGCGGCGAGGGTCAGAAGCGCAGATCGAACTGCGCGTAGAGGAAGTGCGCCATGTCGTCGGTGCCCTTCGCGTCCTTGACGCCGTCGCCCGGCAGGAACAGGCCGTAGCCGACCTGCACCGCGGTCTTGACGTTCTTCGCCAGGTCGAGCCTGCGCGTGTAGAGCAGGTCGATCTCGTTGCCCATGTCCTTGCTGAACGCCGCGTTGCCCGGCGAGAGCTGGCCATTGGGGCCACCGAACGCGTCGGCGGCCTCCATCGCGGCGAAGTGCAGCACCGTCGCGCTCAGAGTGCTGACCTCGTTCGGCTCGAGGGCGAACCGGAGCCACGGGTTGAACAGGTTCTCCCACAGCGCGAGGTCCATCATGCCCCAGTGCGCGTGCGCGGTCGGGAACAGGTTGTTGAAGCGCTCGACGTCCGCGGTGCTCGGGTCGTCACCGGACGCGACGTCGCAGGCGAGCGTCAGCTTCGGGTGCATGTCGCCCTCGAACATGTACTGGCCGTGCACATGTGCGGCGTAGGTCTTGCCGATCTTGATGTCGTTGCCGGCAAGGTCGCCGAACTGCGTCGCGGCCTCGAGCCCGAACTCGAGCGACTTGTCGGCCTTCCAGATCGCGCGCGTGCCGAGCGTGAAGCGGTTCTGCGTGCCGCCGACCGTCGTGCCGTCGTCCTGGAGGTACATCAGGTAGAAGTCGTTGGTCCAGCCTTCGCCGAACACGGGCGAATGCTGGATGCCGACGAACCGCGCGTCGTCGTTGATCGTGTTGATGAGCTCCCGCGCCTGCACGAACCAGACGTGCGTCGAGCAGCCCTTGTCGCAGGTCCAGGATTGATGCACACCGTCCAGCGCCCGCGCCTGGCTCTTCCAATCGAGCGCGCCGACGAGCCGCTGGTCGCCGAGATTGATCTCCTGGCGGCCGATGCGCGCCGTGCCGCCGAGGACCTCGTGGAGGTCGACGTAGCCCTGGTGCAGATCGAGACCGTCTGCGGCGTCGTCGATCGTCGACGCCTCCTCGCCCCATTCGCGGGCGTCCTGGATCTGGATGAACCCGTCGACCTTCTCGCCGAAATCGAGGTCGAAGTCGAGCCGCACGCGCTGCGTGAAGTAGTCGTTGCTGGCAGCGCTCGCGGCGCTGTGGTCGAAGTCGTAGTCGAACAGACCTTCGTAGCGGATCCGGTACTCACCGCCGATCTTCAGGCGCTCGACGCCAGGGATCACGATGGTGGTGCCGGTCGGCGCAGCCTGCGGTTCCTGCGCCACCGCGAAGGCCGGCAGCAGCAGCGTGCTCGCGGCGATCGGGAGGAAGGGGAGATTTGCGCGATTCGTGGCCTTCATTGCCATTGCTCCGAATTGGGGGTCCGAATTGGGGTCTTGGTGTCGGTTCTCGAACGGTCACGCGAGCGAGTCCGCGAGCGCACACAGCGCCGCGTAGTACTCCTCGCGGTCGATGCCCAGCAGCTCCGCGCCGAACGCCTCGGCGGCGTCGCTGGTCGCGATGTCGCCGTAGTTGACGCGCACGAGGTGGTACGCGACGGCGCGCACCAGCAGCTCCTCGTTCGCGGCCAGGTGCGGGTGCACCCAGACCGTGTAGGTGAGCGACTGCTTCTCGCCGCTGGCCATGGCGTGCGCGAACTCGCCCGCCATCAGCTCACCGTCGAACCGCAGCCGTGTCGGAAAGCGCACGACCTCCGCGTCGCCGAGCATCGCCTCGAGGGCGACCCGATCGATCACGGGACCGTACTTGCGCCGGGCGAATCCGGCCTTGGCGACCGCGTGGGCCACCAAGGCGTCGAGTCCGTCCTGCGTCGTCGGCCCCGCGGGCGCCCGCGGGGCCGCAGGCGCCGCGCAGGCGCCACTGCAGTTGCCGCCGCAACTCACTTGTAGCGCTCCTGGAAGGCCTTCTGGGCCGCTTCGCGGCGCGCCTTCTCGCCGGGATCCATCTTGTCGACGGACCACTTGTGGTTGTCGCTGTTGACCACCTTCTCGATCTCGGCGCGCAGCTTCTTCGCGCCTTCGACCTTCGCCGGGTCACCGGTCTTCTCCGCTTCGGCCGCCAGCTCCTCGAGCACCGGGATGTACTCCGAGTAGAAGTTCCGCGCGAGCTCGTAGGTGCCGTGCCAGTGCGTGTAGTCGGGCGCCATCATCGCGGCCGCATGACGCGCGCGACGGCCTTCGTGGTGCCACAGCTCGAACCACACCCAGTCGACGCGATGCGAGAACTCGGCCTGGTGCGGGCGCAGCGGCTTGGCGAGCGCGTAGAGCGCCGCGCCGGGCTTGGCGTACTTCTCGTCGTAGAGTTCGACGAGGCTGTCGTACTGGACGTAGAAGTTCTCGACCCAGTGCTTGTTGTGGCAGTTCGAGCAGACGTCCTGCATGTTGTTGCGGCGCACCTGCCACGGCACGTCCTTGCCCGGCAGGTTCATCTTCGCGTCGGCGATCTCGGGGCGAACCGACACGGCCGGCCGGTTGTTCCAGGAGATGCGCATGCCGATGTCGTGCGTGACCGGCTGGTTCTTGGTCGCAGACATGTGACACGTCGAGCAGGTCGGCGCGGCCCAGTAGTCCTCGCCGACGATCCACTTCTCCGAGTCCAGGTTCATCTGGTCGATCTTGGCGAAGAAGTTGATGCCGTGTTTGCTCTCCTCGTAGATCTCCTTCTGCGGGTGATCGGGGCCGAGGTGGCACTTGCCGCAGGTGTCGGGGTGACGCGCCTGCGCGACCGAGAATTCGTGCCGCACGTGGCAGGCGTTGCACGACCCCTCGGTGCCGTCCGGGTTCAGGCGGCCGATGCCGCTGTTCGGATAGGTCGCGGGATCGAGCTTGCCACCCGGCAGGACCTTGATCTCGGAGCCATGGCACTGCCAGCAGCCGTTGACAGCGGCCGCGGACACGCCTTCGGGGAAGCCGGCGGTGACCATGCCGTGGTTGCCTTCGACGACCTCGGCGAGCGTGTTGTCGAGCGAACCGAGGATGCGGCCCGCCTTCGAGTGGTGCGAGCCGCTGAACTCGGCGACCTCACGCGGGTGGCAACGTCCACAGTCCTTCGGGCTGACGATCGTCGCGATCGTCGCCTCGTAGTGCGTGAACGCGTCCTTGTCGGACTTCTCGGCGGCGTGGCATTCGTAGCAGCCGACGTTCGCACGGTAGTGCTTGCTGCTACCCCACTGTTGGTAGATGGAGTGGTGCTCCTTCTTGTGGCACTCCACGCATTCCTTGGTCTGCTTGCTCATCTCGGGCAGACCGATGGCCTGGGCACGCAGGGCGGGCGCCAGGGCGAACGGGACCAGTACGATGGTCAGCTGGGCGAGTCGTTTCATGATGCAGTTCCTTCTGCAGGGGATGACGGGACCACGGCCGCGTCCTCCGGTCGGTAGTCGTGGTCGTAGGTGAGTTGTCCGGACAGGACGGGGATCGTGATGCGCACGAAGATCGTGTAGAGCAGCAGGCCGGCGGCCCAGACGCCGAAGCAGACCAGCGTCTCGTTCCACGTCGGCACGTACTCGACGAGCTCGCCGAGCGGCGACGGCACGAAGGCCGGGATCACGAGGCCCATGCCCTTCTCGATCCAGATGCCGACGATCATCAGCACGCACGCGAGGTTGACGAAGCCGAGCCTGCGCCGCGTCGGCAGGTAGAGCAGCAGCATCGCGGTGAGGCTCATCACCAGCGACGTCCAGATCCACGGCACCAGCGCGTCGTGGCCGTGCAGGCCGAACCACAGGTACTTCGCCGAGGTCACGTGCGCCGAATCGGCGTAGAACTCGGTGAACAGCTCGCTGCCGAGCAGGAACAGGTCGATCGTCAGCGCGATCGTGACGATGTTCTGCAGCAGCCGCAGCGCCGCACGCGGCACGTCGTAGGCGGTGAAGTGCTTGATGACCTGCAGCGTCAGGATCAGGAACGACGGGCCGGCCGCGAACGCCGACGCGAGGAACTTCGGCACGATGATCGCCGTGTTCCAGAACGGCCGGCCGCCGAGGCCGACGTAGAGGAACGCGGTCACCGTGTGGATGCTGATCGCCCAGCCGATCGCGACGATCACGAACGGCAGGTAGAACCACTTGCCGGGCGCGCGGCGCCGGTAGGCGCAGTAGATCAGGTAGCCGCAGATGTGCAGGTTCAGCAGCAGGTAGCCGTTCAGCACGACCACGTCCCAGGTCAGCATCGAGATCGGGAAGTTGAAGCGCTCGAACAGGTGCACGAAGCGATCGGGCCGACCGAGGTCGGCGGTCACGAACATCAGGCACATCAGGATCGCCGCGACCGCGAACAGCTCGGCGAACACCACCAGATGGTGCAGCTCGTGGCGGCCGTAGACGTAGACCGGGATCACGACCATCACCGCGGCGGCGGCCATGCCGACGAGGAACGTGAAGTTCGCGATGTAGAGGCCCCACGACACCTGGTCGGTCATGCCGGTGACGGCGAGGCCGTCGACGAGCTGCTTGCACCAGGCGTTGAGCCCGAGCAGCGCCACGAACGACAGCGCGAGCATCCACGTGTAGTATCGCCAGTCGCCGATCAGGCTGACGCGGGCGCAGCGCCAGAGGAAGCGGGCGTATTCCTTCACGGCTACTTCCCTCCGGTGCGGTAGTCGTCGTCGAAGTAGTAGAAGAAGCGCGGCATGGTGCCGACCTCCTCCTTGAGCACGAACACGTGCTTGGTGCGCAGGATCTGCGACACCTCGCTCTCGGGGTCGAGCAGGTTGCCGAAGTGCCGCGCACCGACCGGACAGACCTCGGCGCACGCCGGCAGCTTGCCCTCACGCGTGCGGTGCAGGCAGAAGTGGCACTTCTCCATCACGCCCTTCGATCGCGGGCGGTTGGAGAGGTAGGCCATGTCGGGGTTCAGGTCCTCCTTCGGGATCTGGGGCGCCGCGAAGTTGAAGCGGCGCGCCCAGTAGGGGCACGCGGCCTCGCAGTAGCGACAGCCGATGCACCAGTCGTAGTCGATGACGACGATGCCATCGCGCTCGGCCCAGGTCGCCTCGACCGGACAGACCTTGACGCACGGCGGGTTCGCACACTGGTGGCACTGCACCGGCATGTAGAAATGGTTCTCGTCGGGAACCTTCGGCCGGTCGTAGGTGTGGTTGCCCTTCTCGAGATCGACGGTGCCGCGCGGCATCTCGAGCACGCGGATGTACTGGATCTCAGGGCTGCGGCTCTGGTTGTTCTCGGCGACGCAGGCGTGCACGCATTTGCGGCAGCCGATGCACCGGCTGAGATCGAGCGCGTAGCCGAACTCGACGCCGTCGATCGGCTTGACGTCGCGCAGCTCGGGCCGCACCTGGTAGCGCTTCTCGACCTCACCGCGGATGCGCGCGAGCACGCCGTCCATGTCGGCCGGCGTCATCTGCTTGTAGTGCTTCTGCAGGAAGCGCTCGAGCGTCAGCTCGCTGGTGTCGAGATCGAGCAGCGGCTTCAACGCGGTCGTGACCGCTGCCATGCCGCCGGCGGCGCCCAACGCGCCGCGGAAGAAGTTGCGCCGCGAGATCGCGCCGCGTTCCTGGTTCGTTGCGTGGCTCACGGGTCAGTCCTTCTTGTCCTGGTGGTGCTCGGCCGCGCGCTGCAACGCCTCACGCAGCGGGTCGCGCTTCTCGGCGTGCGCCTCGCTCGCCGCGCTCGCGGTCCCCGGCGCTGCCTCGGTCCGCCACGCGCGCGGCGCCGGCAGCGGCTGCAGCGGTGTCATCGCCGGCGTGCGCGGCCGGTGCGGGTCGTGGCACTCGGTGCAGTGCAGGCGATGCCGCGCGCCGAGCTCCTGGTTCCAGTAGCCGTTGGTGCGACCGTGGCTGCCGGCCTGCCAGTCGCGGACCAGCGCCGGATGGCAGTCGCCGCAGACTTGCACGACCGCCGTGAACGGCAACGTCGTGCCGTCCTGCAACCGCAGCTTGTCGCGGTCGTCGCGATCGTGGCAGCGCAGGCAGTCGTGGTTCGGTCCGTGCACCAACTCGACGTCCTTGTGCTGCAACAGGCCGGACGAGCGCGGTTCGGCGGTCTTGAACGTGCGGTGGCAGTCCATGCACGTACGGTCGAAACCGTTGATCGCTGCGAGCGGCGGGTCGCCGATCGCCTTGCGCATCGGCGCGGTCGAGATGTCGGCGCGCGCGACGTGCACGGGCTCGCGCCTCGGCAGCGTCTCGAGCTCGGGGCCGAACGCGAACCAGGCGGCCAGCGCGAGGAACATCGGGCCGACCATCCAGCCGCCGGAGCCGAAGTTCGGCACGGGGCGGGCGTTCGCTTCAACACGCTGGGACATTGCATTCTCCCGTAGGTTGGATGCCGCGGCTGCGGAACCCGAGCGCGAGCACGCCGCTCGGACACGAGTCGACGCAGGCCCCGCAACGCGTGCAGGACGCGTCGTCGACGGACGACCGACCGGCCAGCGAGTAGTCGCGCATGACCTCGATCCCCATGTCGCAGTGCGTCGCGCACAGGTTGCACGGCGTGCGGCCGGCGAGCCGCCGGTCGACGCGGACGCGCCACGGCGCGCGCTGGCCGACGACCGCGTAGACGGCGCCGAGCGGGCACAGACCGCGGCACCAGAGCCGCGGCGCGAACCACTCGACGACCACCAGTGCGGCGATCGCGACCGCTGCGGCGACCGTGCCGAAGGCTACCGCCTCGACGGCGAGACGGATCGGCGACACCGCCTGGAACAGCGGCCAGCCGGCGGCCAGCGCGAAGCCGAGCACACCACCGAGCACGCCGAAGCGCAGGCCGCGCGGCAGCGCCCGGCGACGCCAGGCGGCGCGGCGGTGACCGGTCGACGTGAGCAGCGCGCGACGCGCGCCCTGCGCGAGGTCGAGCGCGCAGCCGAGCGGGCAGACCCAGCTGCAGAACACCGGGCCGAACAGCGCGGCGAAGCCGAGCAGCAGCAGCGCCGTCGCCAGCACCGCGTCGGGCACGCCGCGGCTTGCCGCGATCACTTCGGCCGCCGCCAGCGGATCGGTCAGCGTCACCAACGACGCGGTGCGCGTCATCGCCACCGTGCCGTGGAACCAGCCGAGGTCGCCGCGCGCCGCCAGCACGAACAGCGCGAAGAACGCGATCGCGACCGCCCTTCGCGCCAGCGTCCAGCGACCGACGCGCGCCTTCATGCGGCACCTCGCGCGCGGACGACGATCGACGCCGGATCGGTCAGGCAGGCGTGTTCGCAGAGGCCGCAGCCGATGCAGTGGTCCGCGTCGACGACCGGGTGCAGTTTGGCGTCGAGCCGGATCGCCGTTCCCGCCAGCGGGCAGGCGTGCCAGCAGGCGCGGCAGGTGACGCCGTTGAAGGCGAAGCAGGTCGTCGGATCGACGACCGCGGTGCCGATGCGGACCTCGGCGAGCGACGCAATCGCCGCCAGCGCGCCGGTCGGGCACGCGGCAATGCATTGCATCGCATCGTGGTCCGCGCACAGGTTGCACGGGTTCGCGCGCGCGACGAAGGCCGGCGTCCACGCGTCGACGCCCGACAGGGCGGGACGCGGCGCGAGCACGTCGTGCGGGCATGCGTCGATGCAGCGCGAGCAGCGGATGCAGGTCGCGAGGAAGTCCGCGCCGGCACCCGGCGGCCGCAGCACGTCGCCGACCTTCGCGATCGGCACGGCACGGGCGACGACCGCACCGGCGACCGCGCCGGCGCCGGCACCGAGCCCGAACCAGAGGCTGCGCCGCGTCAGGTTCACCGCAGCGCTCCGTCGCTCGCTTCGATCGCGCGCACCTGCACGTGGCAGGTGCGGCACTTGGACTCGAGCAGGCGCCGCGGCATGCCGCGGTGCTGCACGATCGGCGCGCCGCGGACGCCCGATTCGTGGCACAGCAGGCAGTCGTCGCGGTTCCACGTCGACGTGTGGTTGCCCGACGCCGGGATCATCGGCGGGAAGGCGTTGCCCTCGAAGCCGTCGTCGGTCGCGGCCTGCTCACGCGGCTGCGAACCGGGCACCAGGACGTGGCAGGTGCGGCACTTCGCTTCGAGAAGCAGGTGGACCATGCCGATGTGGCGGACCTGCGGCGCGCTGCCGACGCCGGTCTCGTGGCAGCGCAGGCAGTCGTTGCGGTCCCAGGCGTCGCGATGCGCGTCGGTGTCGGGCACCGTCGGCGGGAAGGCGTGGTCGGCGTCGAGGTCCGGGCCGTGCACCACCACCGCGCGGTCGACGAGGCTCGACTGCTCGGGCGGCGGCGCGGGCTGCTGTGCCACGGGCTCCTGCGGCGTGGGCTCTGGCGCAACCGGTTCGACCTGCTGCGCCGGGGCACCGGCGACGGGTCGTGCCGGCTCAGGCGTCGGCCGGGTCTCCCCGCCGACGCTGCACGCGACGATGCTCACGCTGCCGAGGGCGACCGCGAGCCAGACGTTTCGCGCATTCATCGCAGCACCTCCACCTCAGGCCTTCGCCAGCTTGACCGCGCAGATCTTGAACTCCGGCTGCTTCGACACCGGGTCGTAGGCGTCGATCGTGACGCGGTTGATGAACGTCGACTCGTCCTCCCAGCAGAACGGCACGAACACCATGCCGGGCTGCGGCATGTCGACGACGCGCGCCTTGATGACGACTTCGCCGCGGCGCGACGTGATCCGCACCGGCGTGCCGGTCTTGACGTCGAGCTTCGCCGCGTCCTTCGGATGCAGTTCGACGAACGCCTCCGGATACGCGCGACGCAGCTCCGGCGCGCGCATCGTCATCGTGCCGGTGTGCCAGTGCTCGAGTACGCGCCCGGTCGACAGCACGAACGGGTAGTCCGTGTCCGGCGGCTCTGCCGGCGGCAGCAGCGGTCGCAGCCAGACGATCGCCTTGTGATCGGGCGCGCCGTAGAACTTCGATTCGCCGGGCTTCAGCGTGTCGTCGGCGTACGGCCCCTTGTCGAGGCACGGGTCCTCGCCCTTGACGAACCGCCGCGCGGTGCCGGGGTGGTCCTCGGTCGGCGCCGGCCAGCGCACGCCGCGCTCCTTCTTCAGGCGGTCGCGCGTGATGCCCATGAAGTCGTAGGCGGTGTCCTTCGACGCCAGCCGCATCTCGTCCCAGATGTCGTCGGTCGTCTTGAACTTCGTGTAGCCTGCCTTGACGACACCCTTCGCCTCGAAGCGCGCCGCGAGGTCGAGGAGCACGTCGAAGTCGCTGCGCGCCTGGCCGGGCGCATCGCTGACCTGCGGGTGCAGCTGGTAGCGGCGCTCGGACATGCCGAACACGCCGGTCTTCTCGCTCCACATCGCCGCCGGCAGCACGACGTCGGCGAGCTCGGTCGTGCGCGTCGGGTAGGCGTCGATCACGCAGACGAACGGCTTGTTCGGCCGGTCCTTGCCCATCGCGTCGCGGTGCGGCGTGCAGTTGGGCAGCGAGTGGCCAGGGTTGGTCGTCAGGATCAGGATCGCCTTGATCTCGTCGCGACCGAGCGCCTTGAACATCTCGATCGTGTTGAGCCCCGGCTTCGCCGGGATCTTGCCGGCGTCCGCGCCCCACAGCTTCTCCATCTGCGCGCGGTGCTGGTCGTTGTTGACGACGCGACCGTACGGCAGCAGGTGGCTCAACGCACCCGTGTCGCGCACGCCGCCGCACGCGTTCGGCTGGCCCGTCAGCGAGAACGGCGACGCGCCCGGCTTGCCGATCTGCCCCGTGATCAGGTGCAGATTGTGCATCAGGTTGTTGGCCCAGACGCCGCGCGAGCGCTGGTTCAGGCCCATCGTCCACAGGGACAGCGTCGGCCCGCGCGCCAGGAGGCGCGCCGCCTCGATGATCTGCTGCGCCGGCACGCCGGTCTCGCGCTCGGCCTGCGCCGGGGTGAAGCGATCGTCGAGGAACGCCTTGTAGGCGGCGAAGTCGACCGTCTTGGCGGTCTCGCCGTCCATGATCTTGAACTGGACGTTCTTGTCGATGAAGGCCTGGTCGTAGAGCTTCTCGGCGACGATCACCTGCGCCATCGCGTGGAACACCGCGAGGTCGAAGCCGGGCTTCGGCTGCATGTAGATGTCGGCGATCGAACCGACCGGCGAGCGCCGCGGATCGATGACGACGACCAGCACGTCGCGACTGTTCTGCTTGCGCGCCAGGATCTGGTCGAAGATCACCGGGTGGCACTCGGCGGTGTTCGAGCCGACGAGGAAGAACACCTTCGCGTGCTCGATGTCGTCGTAGCAGCCCATCGGCTCGTCCTTGCCGAACGTGGTGACGTAGCCGCCGACCGCGGACGCCATGCACAGGCGCGGGTTGCCCTCGACGTTGTTGGTGCCGATGCCGCCCTTGAACAGCCGGTTCGCGAGGTAGCTCTCCTCCGACATCGCCTGGCCCGAGCCGTAGAACGCGACCGAATCGGCGCCGTTCTTCCGGATCGAATCGGCGAAGCGCGTCGCGACCAGCTCCATCGCCTCGTCCCAGCTCGCCGGCTCGAGCTTGCCGTTCTTGCGGATCATCGGCTGCGTCAGACGGTCCGGCGCTTGGACGATCTTGGGCAGGAACAGCGACTTCGCACAGACCAGGCCCTTGGTCGTCGGATGCTCCGGATCGCCGCGCAGCGCCACGAGCTTGCGATCGCGGACGCCGAGGATCACGCCGCAGCCCGTACCGCAGAAGCGACAGACCGACTTGACCCATTCGATGCGGCGACCGGCGTCGACGACGGCACCGGCGGCGGCGAGACAGGGTTTGCCGCTGGCCACGGCCGCCACTCCGGCCATCGCCGAGGTCTTCAGGAAATCGCGACGTGAATTGCTCATGACATGCCTCGCGGGGTGGAAGGTGCCGCATCGATCTCGATCGCCACGGGCCAGGCGGCCAGCACGCCGGGGACGCGCTGCACCGCGTCGCGCAGACGGTCGTGGGCCTGGTCCAGCGAACCCGCTTCGACCAGCACGCCGAGGCGGTGCTCGCCCTCGGGGTCCTGGTCGACATCGAAGGTGCTGATGCCGTCCAGGGCGGACAGTTGTTGCGCGACCCGAGCGCGAGCCGCGACCTCGACGCGCGCGAGCGCGCCGACGACGACCGTGCACGTGTCTTGGTCCGGTTCGGCGAACGGATCGGGATGGCCGGCGACGTTCATGGGATCTCCAGCGGCAACGTCACGTCGTCCCGTGGCGAGGTGACGAGACCTCTGGGACAACGGACATTCTTATCCCTTGAGAGATCCCCACGCCCCATGCCGACTAGGTCGCATCCGGCGGAGCGATAGGACGTAGACCCGCCCCGCCCGGTCCCGGCCCGGTCATGAGGCAACGGCGCGACCAGGTCGCCGACCGCGATCGGCCTGGCGCTACTTCCGCAGTCGGCGCGGCGTCCGGGTCAGAGCCCGACGCGGACGTCGATCGTGTCGCTCAGCTCGAGGAAGCCGAGGCAGGTGCCGCCGATGCCAAAGGCCTGTACCGACACCAGCGCGTCCAGCAGGCTGGTCTGGTGCGGGATGTCTAGTACGTAGGGGCGACCGACGAGCGCGATCGGATCGACGCCCACCACGCAACCCGGGCACTGCGGCAACAGCACGCTGATCGGCGTGCCGACGCCGAACGCGGCGAACTGCGGCGTCCCCGGCGTCGTGAAGGTCAACGTGTCGCCGATCACCGGCAGGCCGTCGACCGCGATGTTGATGGTGCTGCAGCCGGTCGGGCGCGTCGTGGCCTGACCGAGCCAGATGTCGCACTCGGCGTTCTCGACGCACAGCAGCGCGCCGTTGTTGTAGGGATCGTTCGCGAACAGCTCGATGCGCTTGATCTTGGCGCCCGCTCCCGCGTCCCAGCCGTCCCAGACCCAGGGACCGCCGCGCGGCGCCGCGAGCGGCTCGTTGCCGAGCAGGTTGCCGGCGGCGGCGTAGACCAGCGCGTAGCCGCCGGACACGTAGCCGACGGCGGCGAAGTAGGCGCCGAAGCGCTGCACCGGGTCGTCGAACGTCAGGATCGCGTGGCCGACCGACGTGCCGAGGAACGAGTTCGACCCGCCCATCGCGGTCACCGTGTAGCCGACGTAGACCAGCCAGGCCTGCGGCAGGAGGAACTGCCCGCCGGGGCTCGGCGCAATCGTCGCCGTGTTCTGCAGGATGCGCCCACCGGGTAGCGAATTGTCGAACTCCTCGGTATTGGCGCCCGCGAACGCGGGAATCGGGGTCAGCTGGGCAGCGGCGGAGCCGGCCAGCGAAGCGGAGAGGGCGATCACGAGCGTTGCACCACGCATCCGCGCCAGAGTACACCCGCGGCCGCGCGGCCCAAGATCGCCGTACCACCGCGCGCTGGCGCCGTCGCACCCGATCGCCGTAGACTGCGACGACCGATGCTGACCTTCCAGCAACTGATCCTTCGCCTCCAGCAGTACTGGGACGAGCAGGGCTGCGCCCTGTTGCAGCCCTACGACATGGAGGTCGGCGCCGGCACGAGCCACACCGCGACGTTTCTGCGCGCGCTCGGCCCCGAACCGTGGCGCGCCGCCTACGTGCAGCCGAGCCGCCGTCCGAAGGACGGCCGCTATGGCCAGAATCCCAACCGGCTGCAGCACTACTACCAGTTCCAGGTCGTGCTCAAGCCGGCGCCGGCGAACATCCTCGACCTCTACCTCGGCTCGCTGCGCGCGATCGGCTTCGACCTGAAGAAGAACGACGTGCGCTTCGTCGAGGACGACTGGGAGAACCCGACGCTCGGCTGCTGGGGCCTCGGTTGGGAAGTGTGGCTCAATGGCATGGAGGTGACGCAGTTCACCTACTTCCAGCAGGTCGGCGGCATCGACTGCC